>NZ_LZMG01000304.1:0-15253 GCF_001673615.1 Mycobacterium sp. 1245499.0 | reverse complement strand
CTCCTGGGCGAAGGAGGCCAGCAGCTCGCCCTCTTCGGAATGCACGATCCCGCGCACGTATGACATGCCCGCGCCGACCTGGGTGCTCTCGTGGGTGTAGAGCAGCCATCCGGTCCAGTCCACGGGTTCGTGGAAGGCGACCGAGATGCTCATCGGCGCGGTCGACACGGTCAGGTGCGCCTGCGCGGTGCCGATGCCCTCGTGCGCCCGCATGGTGGTCGAGATGCCCAGGTGGCCGGTGAAGTACGCCAGCAGCGCCTTGGCCAACTCGTCGCGGGTCGGAATCGGGTCGTAGTGCAGCCACGCGTACAGCTCCGGCGGGCCGACCTCGTCGGGGCTGTTGACGTCGACGACGTCGACGAGGCGCAGCTCGCGACCGACCATCGGCATCGGCGAGTGGTGCGCGTCCGCCGGGCCGGCGACGTCGGGGCGCGGCAGGTGGTGCCGGATGACGTCGTCGGTGGGCACGTCGGCCAGCACCGTGATGCTCAGGCAGCGTCGGCCGTTCTGGTGCACGGCGACCACCGCGGTGGCGGTGGAGCGGCCCTCGGCCACGACGTCAAGAACCAGTTCGATGGGCGGGCCGACGGTGATCGCGCGCGAGAAGACGGCGTGCGCCGAGCGCACCGACTTGTCGGGGAAGCGTTTGGCCACCGCGACGATCGCCTGCGCGAGCACCTGGGTGCCCTCCACCACCTGGCGTTCGTCGCCCGCCGCGATGCCGGTCTCGCCGGTGAACTTGTCCTGCCCGTCTTCCTGGACGTCGAACAGGTCCAGCAGGCCCTGCACGGTCCACTCGGTCTGCGCGGATTCCTCAGACGCCTTCGTCAATCCCGTTCACCTCTCGCGCTCGCAGCTCAGCGCTCAGCGTGACACTTTGAGTAGGATTTGTAAAGCTTGGCTAACAAGACGCCGGTCCGCCGCACCGGTAAGACGGCCGAAAGCCTAGGGAGGCAACCCAATTGGGCATCGTGACCACCACCTCGGAGACCGCGTTCACCCAGTCCGCCGAAACGGTGTACGACTTCGTCACCAATCCGCAGAACTGGACCAAGACCTACCCCGGCAGCGCGCACATCGCCAACTTGCCGCAGCTCCCGCTCAAGGTCGGTGACACCTGGGAGGAGGCCGGCCCCGACGGCGACCGGGTCTTCACCTGGCAGCTGGCCGCCGCGGTGCGCCCGACGCGGTTCGTGTTCACCTCGGTCGGCCGCCTGGGCCATGACCGCGACGGCAACGGCGGCATGGAGGGGCGCATCACGGTCTCCTACCACTTCACCAGGCCGGGGCAGGACGTCACGCTGTTCTCCCGCACCATGACGATCGAGGCGTACAAGCACGCCCCGCTGCCCGATCAGCTCTTCATGCAGGCCAATCCCGCCAAGATCGACGCCTATCACCAGGCCGTGGCCCGCGAGCTCGCCCGATCGGCAGATTGACACCGACACCCGCGGTGCATGACACTTTTTCGGTGTTTTGTAAAGCAGACCGCGACGCGCCTGGCGGGGACCGATGATCCCCGAGCCGCTGGCCAACGGTTTCTGCTTCGGCGAGGGCCCGCGCTGGTTCGAGGGTCTGCTGTGGTTCTCCGACATGCTGGGCGAGGCGGTGCACACCGCGACCATGGGCGGATCACTGACCACGCTGCCGCTGCCCGGGCATTCGCCGTCCGGCCTGGGCTTTCGGCCCGACGGGTCGCTGCTGATCGCCTCGACCGAGGACCGGCAGGTGCTGCGCTATGACGGCGAAACCGTGGTCACCATCGCCGATCTCGCGGACGTGGCGCCGGCCAACCTCGGCGACATGGTCATCGACGACGCGGGCCGCGCCTACATCGGCTGCCAGGCCTTGCACGGCGGCGTCATCATCCGGCTCGACCCCGACGACAACGCGACCGTCGTGGCCGACGACCTCGACTTCCCCAACGGGATGGCGATCACCCCGGACCGCAAGACCCTGATTGTCGCGGAGTCGACCGGCCGGCGGCTCTCCGCGTTCTCCGTCGGCGCCGACGGCGGACTGTCCGACCGACGGGTTTTCGCCGACGGCCTGGACGGGCCGCCCGACGGCATCGCGCTGGACGCCGAGGGTGGGGTGTGGGCGTCGATGACGCTGGCCCACCAGTTCGAGCGGATCGCGGCCGGCGGCGAGGTGACCGACCGGATCGACATGGGCGAGCGGGTCGCCATCGCCTGCGCGCTGGGCGGTCCGCAGCGCCGCACGCTGTTTTTGTTGTCGAGCACGGAGGCCTATCCTCAGCGCCTGGCCGGCACGCGGCTTTCCCGGCTGGACGCGGTCACGGTGACCACCCCCGGCGCCGGCCTGCCCTGACCCGAGAGGTTCACGATGACCGACGCCTACTACGAGCTGATCGACCCGGCCGGCGACGACGACGCCGCATTGGGCGAGAAGTTCCGGGCGACCGATCTGGCGCGCGGCACCTGGTCCGCGGCGATCCAGCACGGCGGTCCGGTATCGGCGCTGCTGGTCCGGGCGCTGGAGCGGTGCGAGCAGCGCGACGACACTCGACTGTCCCGGGTGGTCATCGATCTGCTGGGCGGGGTCCCGGCCGAGGGCGACCTGTGGGTGCGCGCCGACGTGCAGCGCCCCGGCAAGCAGATCGAATTGCTCAGCGCCGAAATGCTGGCTCCCGGCCCCGACGGCGCCCCGCGGCCGGTGGCGCGCGCCAGCGGGTGGCGGTTGCAGCACCAGGACACGGAGCCGATCGCGCACGCCGCGGCGCCACTGCCCCGGCCCCGGGCCGAGGCCTTCAACCGCAACCTCAAGGCGCGCGACTGGGACCGCAACTATGTGCACAGCCTGGAGTGGCTGTGGCTGACCGAGCCGCTGAGCGAAGGCCCCGGCGAATCCTGGATCAACCCGACCGTCGATCTGGTCAACGGCGAGTCCATGACGCAGCTGGAACGGCTGTTCGCGGTGGCCGACTGCGCCAACGGCATCGGCAGCAAGCTCGACATCACCAAATGGACGTTCCTGAACACCGATCTGGCGGTGCATGTGTTTCGTGTTCCCGACGGCGACTGGATCGGCATCCGGGCGGAGACCAGCTACGGGCCGGACGGCATCGGCACGACCATCGGCACGTTGTTCGACGAGCAGGGCGCGGTCGGCGCCATCCAGCAGTCGGTGCTGGTGCGCCGGCGCCCGCCTCGGGCCTAACGTGGGAGCGAATGACCATGACACCTCGGCGACACTTCGAAAAGTCTGAATCATGAGCCAGCCGGCCCGGGCGACGACGATCGCCGACACCGACACCTCGACCCGTCAGCGGATTCTGGCGGCCACCGCCGAGGTGCTCGGCCGTAACGGCAAGACCAAGCTCAGCCTGTCCGACGTCGCCACCCAGGCCGGGGTGTCCCGCCCGACGCTGTATCGCTGGTTCGCCTCCAAAGAGGAGCTGCTGTCGGCGTTTTCGGCCTACGAGCGCCAGATCTTCGAAAGCGGTTTGGTGAAGGCCACCGCGGGCCTGAAGGGCGTGGACAAGCTCGACGCCGTGCTGCGGTTCATCGTCGAATATCAACACTCTTACTCGGGTGTGCGGATGGTCGACGTCGAGCCCGAGCACACCATCGCCCAGTTCTCCTGGGTGATCCCGCAGATGCGCGAGGGCCTGCAGCGCCACCTGCCCGGGCCCAACGCGGCGGTGAAGGCGGCGACGGTCATCCGGATCGCGATCTCGCACTACATCGTGCGCAGCGACGACGCCGAGCAATTTTTGGCACAGCTGCGCCACGCGGTGGGGATCAAGGGCAGCTAGTCGAACAACACCGCCGATAATCGCGTTGATTACTGGCTGCGCCTGCTCACTCAGCTAAATTCGATGGATAACTGGTGTTATGCATCATGTGGCTCACGCCGTACCAATCGAGGAAGATGCGCTACTCGGCGCGGTTGACATCTCAGACCGCACGGTTGCCAGTCTGAAAGATCCGCCACCCAATTGATTCAGGGCGGCCAGCGGCGAGCTTGGCAGACTCCGGCGATTGGGGTTCAGTCAGGTGACGCGGCTCCACGCACGTCAAATACAGGAAGAGAGATGCAGACCCAGACTGCCGTTGACGCTCGAAAGCTGTTGCCGTCAAACGTCACTGCGTGCACCAATATGCCGTCTCATCGGTAGGTTGCTGACCTGGCTGTTGATCACTGGCCTGTAGGTCGACGGGAAGTTGAGCACCTGCACCAAGTGCTGCTACTTGCGCGGCTCGCGGCTGACCTGACCTGCATACCTCAGCCGCGTATAGCGCCCAGAGAGCGCTTATTGCTAGTTCGCGCCCGAGCATGTTGTCGCTGTTGCAGCGTTCGAACGTATCGAAGCCAGTCACCTTCCCATCGGGAAGTCTCAGGTGCGTTCGCACGAGCGCCAGTGACGGGTGTACGGCGCCAGAGAGTTCGCGAAAGATGTCATACAGGAGATATTCGGCACCGCCACCTGCGAAGCGGCGACAGATGGCGTCGATATTCGGCACCCCGGTCTCGTGAGGCGCGTCTCCGACGAGGCTGTCTAATTCTTCGTCGCTCAGTCCGTGCGCCAACTCCGCAAACGAATCGTCCGTATTCCCTATCGCACGAACGCCGGAAATCAAGCCTTCGCGTCGTCTGTAGTCGCTCTGATCGAAGCTGGCCTTCAGCCGCGTCTCGCCAGCTTCGGTTAGCAAAACCCATTGTGCGGTTAACGCGTGCTCAAACGCGACTCGCGCACTGGCCATGGCCACCCATGGGTACGTCGCTCGCGATGCCATAGCAGAGCGGACGTGGTTAATCGCGTTGGCGGACAATGGAAAACAAACTCGAAACTTCTGATCGAGCCGGGCCTCCACCGAGATCGGCCGTTTGCCGTTCGGCTCCGTCCACCAGTCGTCCCAATACCTGAGCGCGGTTGCGGCAAGCGTCAGGCACTCGGATTCAGAGCGGGCTAGTTGGTCGCCGTACTGGCGCTCTCGCGCAGCCAATCTTCTATGAATCTCGGGTCGCCTATCACTCGCCTCATAGCTAGACATCGAACCGCGCTGATGCGACTAGCAAAGAATCCGGTCCCAGATACAGGCAAATTACGCCGATAGATGATCTGACGCCGTAACCTCCGAGGCGGCATAGGCCGCGATAAGCCGCCCGCAGCTTGATGTCAGTCCGCATCTGCGCTGCGGCTATCAGTGTCTGCCGGCAACTCGGTGGATTCGGCCTCAAGCCAAGAAAAAGCGCCCTCCACAGAAGCGTCATCAGTCCCCAAGGTGTCCAGGCTCATCCTTATCAGGGTGCAGCAAGTCAACCCAAGAATTTGCTAACTCAACATTGCCGCCCGCGTTTAGTTCCAGGCTGGGTATTAGGTGACCGCCGTGCGGCACGTTCACACACGGCTCCATCACGTGCGTCTCGACCGACCACCATTCTGAGTGCGCCACACCGCTTGCCATGTAATACACATGTCGGTAGAGGTCCAGCAGACCGCACTCGTCTGCCATGGACGGATCGATTTGCCTCCAGCGAAGGTGTCACGGGTGTCGACATCTCGATAGTCAAAAACGTCACCGTTACGGCTGAGCTTTTCCAGTTCTTCGACTGCGTGATCGAAACCGTCGCTTCTTGCACCGTCCGGCACTTCGTCGAGAACCTGCGTTCGACTCGTTGGAGTGGAATTTGCTTCCACACTTCCGTTTGGTCGGCTTGTTCTGGGCGTATTAAGAGCCGCAGCCGATGCGATCAGCGCGCGTCATGATCGTGCAAAGTTGACCGCCGCGCGAGAAAACGTCGAAGCCACGGAGGCACCTAAGGACGGCACACCATAGAGCTTGCCTCGCCAACGCCAAATTGCCCTCACGAAATTTACCCAAATCGTTTGCCTCCCAGATCTATTCACGAAGTCGCAACGGTCGTTCAGGATCGATTTGCACCTGTCGAGATGCAGCGAAGATTGACAGGACACGCCGGGCTACTTGACAAGACTTCGGCGTGTCGCGAGAGCTTGTTAATCTTCGTTGCAAACGCGCAGGTCAACGCACGACGAACGAGGAGTTCGCCCGCATCGGCGGTTCGTATGCCGGTCGGACACTGCCCGGTGATCTCACGCTCGCACTCGAGGTCGGTCGGCCCGAGGCGGAGTACGGCACCGCTGTCGGCGCTGGGCCGATTGTCGGCTACAGCGACGCACAATGCGTCTACGACAAAGGTGTTGCGGACGAATTGATCAGGGTGGCAATGGAACTGGATTTCTCACCCCCAGGCCGCGGTGGTTGGCGCGTTTGAGTCCGGCGCGTCGCACACAAAGGCGAGCGGCTCATCGCGGCGGCTGGGGCTGCTGTGCCTGCCGACGCTGAGCACGCATGGCTCTGAAGTCATCGGCCGCGGCGCGATCGGAATGAGTGCGTCTTTATTACGTTGCTGGCGCGCTAGCGAGCCGGGCAGATGCCGCGCTCGAAGGTGCGGGTGATCAGTGGCGCGACGGTGTGCCGCGGCAGTGCGCCGGCCATAGCTTGCTCACAGCCTTGCAGGATCAATCCGTAGAGCGCGTGCCGGATCCATATTGGGTCAAGGTCTGGGTCGAACACGCCTTCGTTTTGGCCGCGTGTGATCAAGTTGAGCACCAACTCATATGTCGGGGACTGGGGAGGGCGGAGGTCGCGTAGTACTGCCGGGTCCCCGAAGAGGAAGACCAGTCGTTCGCCGATGGAGACGGCGGCGGTGATGAAGCGCCGCATCGCATCGAGTGCTGGTCCGTCCTCGGTGGCGGCTTCGTCCGCCGCTTCGGTTACTACGCGGATCGCGTCCAGGGTTGCTTCGTAGATCAGCGTTTCGCGGTCGGCGAAGTAGCGGTGCAGCGTGGTGCGGCCCACCCCGGCCACGGCGGCGATCTCGGGCATGGTGGCCGTGCGGTTCGCAGCCAGCGCAGAAGCCGTAGCCGCCAGGATCGCGGCTCTGGTGCGCGCTTGCACACCCGGGAGTTGCTTTGGCGAGGACATGATGTGATCGTAGCCGCCCGGGAATAGAACGTTGATGTTCCGCTATCAAACGGTTATGTTCACTATGTCTACCCAGAAATCGAAGGGTTGACCTAACCGTGACTGATGCTGTCCAAAACCCCGATCTCGGTCGGTTCGAAGCGCAAAGAAAGACGGGATGGACATGTCAACTGCACCGCCATCGGATCCAGGTAAGGGGTTCGACGCCGAACTCGGTCTGGACATTCTTGAGCTCACGCCTGACGGCGGCAGCGCCCGCCTCGATATCACCGACAGGCTGTTGCAGCCGTGGGGCATTGTGCACGGCGGCGTCTACTGCTCGATCATCGAAAGCCTGGCAAGTGCGTCCGGAGCGGTGTGGCTGAACGAGAACGGCGGCGGCACGGTCGTCGGTGTCAACAACAACACCGACTTCCTCCGGGCTGTCAGAGCAGGCACGGTAACCGCGGTGTCGACCCCGATTCACCGGGGCAGGCGCCAGCAGTTGTGGTTGATCACGATCACCGGCGACAACGATCGCGTGGTGGCACGGGGACAGGTGCGGCTGCAGAACCTCCCGCCGGAGTAGCGCAGCCGCACGGGCTGCGGATTCACCCCCGCCGTTGCACCATCCCCACCTATGCAGCCAGAATCGCGGCTCTGGTGCGCGCTTGCACACGCGGGAGTTACTTAGGTCGAGGACATGGTGTGATCGTAGCCGCCCGGGAATAGAACGTTGACGTTCCGATATTAAACGATTATGTTCATTTCAACCGCCAGACCTCGGATGGGTCGACCGAACCATGACTGACACTGGCCAAAACCCCGACCTCGGACGGGCCGAAAGAGGAGCTTCGGATGGTTTCTGACAACCTCGTACTGATTCCCGGTGCCGGCGGTGTGGGCCGCACGATCTTTGAGCAGCTGCGGACGCAGCAGGTGCCTGTGCGGTTCATGGCCCGTCGCGAAGACGCGCGTGCGGCTGAGTTGCGAGCGCTCGGCGCCGAAGTGGTCATCGGTGACCTGACCAAGCCCGAGACGGTGGCGGCCGCGCTGCAGGGGGTGTCCAGGATGTACTTCGGAATGCAGGTATCGCCGGACCATCTGCTGGCCGCGACGGTCGTCGCCTCGGTTGCGAAAGAGTACGGGAAGTTGGAGGCCTTGGTCGACCTGTCGCAGATGACAGTGTCACAGATGACTGCCACCAGCACCGAGGAATCGCACCATCAGCGGCTGCACTGGTTGGCCGAGCAGGTCTTCGACTGGTCGCGGCTGCCGGTGGTGCATATCCGGCCGACTGCGTTCCTGGACAGTCCACTATTCACCACGATGCCGGCGCGATCGATTCAGCAGAGCGGCACGATCGCGCTGCCGTTCGGCTCCGGGCGTACCTCGCCGATTGCCGTCGAGGACGTCGCACGGGTCATTGCCACCGTGCTGAGTGACCCTGCTCCGCACATCGGGCAGGTGTACGAGCTGACTGGTCCGCGCTCAGTCACCATGACTGAACTGGCCGACGAGTTCTCTCGCGCTCTGGGGCGTCCGGTGTCATACGTGGACCTGCCTCGGGAGGCGTGGACCGCCCTCCTCCAGCTCGAGGTGTCGCCGCACGTCGCACAGCATCTCACCACCATGGCCCAGCTTCACCGCGACAATCGTTACGACCGCACCTCCGCTGACGTCGAACGCGTAACCGGCATCGGTCCTCAGTCGATCGAGGAGTTCGTGGCCGCCCGAAAGGACCTCTACCTGGGCTGAGCTCCCGGCGCAGCAGGAACAGCCAGGGCCAGCGTTGGGCCGGGGTATTCGCGGGCGCGGAACTGCTTCGCAGGGTCACTGTCAGGCCTACGCAGACACGGCCTTCTCCCGAACTGACGCACACCACAACTACGAGGTTAGGAAACGATTCACATGACAACGTCACGACCGATCGCGCTCGTCACGGGCGTCAGCTCGGGCCTTGGCAAGGTCGCCGCCCGCGGCCTGGTTGACGCAGGATTTGAGGTAGTAGGCACAAGCCGCAATACTGCCGAACTGGAGGGCAGCCAAGGGTTCACGTTCGTCGATCTCGACGTCACCCGTGACGAGTCCGTCGCTGCAGCGGTTGAGGCGGTGATCGCGCGGTTCGGGCGGATCGACGTGCTGGTCAACAACGCCGGTATGGGACTGGCTGGAGCCAGCGAGGAGAACTCGATCGCCCAGACGCAGAAACTCTTCGACCTCAACGTGTTCGGCGTCATCCGGATGACGAATGCCGTTTTGCCGCACATGCGCAGACAGGGCAGCGGTCGTATCATCAACATCTCGTCGATCTTCGGTTTGATGCCCGCGCCGTACATGGCTGCCTACAGCGCAACCAAGTACGCCGTCGAGGGCTACTCCGAGTCCGTGGACCTCGAGGTGCGAGGGCACAACATCCGGGTGCTTCTGGTCGAGCCGGGTGGCACCAGAACCGGATTCGACGACAACACCGCGAAGCCGGACAACCCCCTGGCCGCCTATGAGCGGCAACGCGAACGCTCCAACCAGGCAGTGGGCGAACAGGTCAACAACGGCGACGATCCCGTCGTCGTGGCGAAAGTCATCGTGGCCGCAGCAACAGACTCCAAGCCGAAGCCGCGCTACCCCGCGGGCTCAGCGCGTCAGCTCAGCATGATGCGTCGCTTTGCTCCCCGCGGAATCTTCGACAAACAGTTGCGCAAGTCCCTCGCCATCCAGGGGTGACGGGCCGATCTGGCGTCGGGCAACCGAGCCGTCCACAGTACAGGTGGCCCGGGACAAGCTCGGACAGCGTTTGCTTTGCGCATATCCCGGAATGTGCGGTGCTGCATCGACGATGGTCGCCGTCATGTGTTGACGAATTGCAGGGTTTCTGTCGTGATAGCGGTTAGCGCTGCATCGCGATCAAACTCGCTGTCTTCGGTCACACCGGGAGGAAGCGTGTGCATGAAGCTGAAATGGCCAGCTTTCGGCACAACGCGCATGACGACGGGATCGGGCGCAGTTCTCAGCACCGCGACCTCGTCGACGGGAGTAACGGTGTCCAATTCCGCGGCGTAGACGAGCATCTTGGCGCGCACATCACTCAGCGCGCGTGGAGTTGCGAACCAGCCGGCTGCTGGCGCGAACAGCACTAACTGGCTGATGCGCGGCCCTGATGACCTTCAGCCGTTGACCGTCCCTTCCCACGGGTTTTCCGCCGGCCAGACATATCGCAGCCCAACCACCAATGGAGTGTCCGATCGCGACGACAGACTCATCGGCCAGCGGCCGCTCACGGAGTGCTTCGACCAGCCCGTTTGGACGCGCAAGCAACTCGTCCAGGCTTGCTCCGGGTCCAGAAAGCCGCTCGAAGTATGGAGCCACGACCTCGCACCCACTAGCCGCCAGATGTTCCAGCAGCGGTAGGTGACGTTGAGGTCTCCACCAGCGCCCGCTGCGAAGAGGACGGTCTTCGTCGGCTGAGTTGGACACAGCCTAAAGACGTTCACCGCGTCACGTTAAGTGGCGACTTGCCCACGTAACCAACCTCATGAAATAGCACACTAGGGAGTCGGGCAGATGCCGCGCTCGAAGGTGCGGGTGATCAGTGGCGCGACGGTGTGCCGCGGCCGTGCGCCGGCCATAGCTTGCCCACAGCCTTGCAGGATCAATCCGTAGAGCGCGTGCCGAATCCAGGTCGGGTTGAGGTCCGGGTCGAACACGCCTTCGTCCTGTCCTCGTGCGATGAGGTTGATCACCAACTCTTCGTTCGGGAATTGGGCCGGTGAGATATCACGGAGCACCGCCGGGTCACCGAAGAGCAAGACCAGTCGTTCACCGATGGAGACGGCGGCGGTGATGAAGCGCCGCATCGCATCGACTGCAGGTCCATCGTCGGTGGCGGCTTCGTCCACCGCTTCCATGAGCACGCGGATCGAGTCCAGTGTCGCCTCGTAGATCAGCGTTTCGCGGTCGGCGAAGTAGCGGTGCAGCGTGGTGCGGCCCACCCCGGCCACGGTAGCGATCTCGGGCATGGTGGCCGTTCGGTTGGCGGCCAGCGCAGAAGCCGTAGCCGCCAGGATCGCGGCTCTGGTGCGCGCTTGCACACCCGAGAGTTGCTTTGGCGAGGACACGATGTGAATCGTAGCCGCCCGGGAATAGAACGTTGACGTTCTTCTTTTAAACGGTTATGTTCCTTTGCAGGACCTCGACCAGGCTAGTACTAGCCCCGGTTGAGCCGGATGACGGCATCCTCCTCGACACGGAGGACTGGAAAAGGTGGTCGGGCAAATGATGCTCCGAGCAGTCAGGACGGTCGCCGACCACATCCTGGGCTTCCTGAACAGCCGACCCCTCCAACCACCAGAACGTGAGTTGACCGAACCATGACCGATGTTGTGCAGAACCCGATCTCGGACGATTCGGAGCGCGCACGGAAAGGCAGGACCCCATGGCTGTGATGACTTCTGCGGACGCCGGAGGGGCAGCGGATGGCCTGTATGGCGGTGTCGAAAAAGTCGGCGCGTCCGCCTATGCACGAGGCCGATAGGTCGGCGAGTGGACGCGCACATCGAAAGACTTTCCGTGCCGATGCCGACATCGCCGATACGAAGGGCAGCCGCCCGCCATTGGGCGGTGCTCGTGGCGATGATCGTGGTGGTCTTGGTCGTCAGCGGTGTCTACCGTTTGCATGGCATCTTCGGATCGCAGGACCAAACATCCAGGCCCTCAGCTGATTCGCCCGAGAACACCGGATTCAACCCCAAACGGGTCCACCTCCAGGTCCTCGGAGACCCCGGCGCGCGGGCAACCATCAACTTCCTCGACGAGGACGCTCAACCCCAGCGCGTCGACAACGCACCCCTGCCGTGGTCGCACGACTTGGTCACCGACGATCCAACACTGTTCGCCGACCTGCGCGCTCAGGGAGATTCCAGCAGCATCACCTGCCGCATAACCGTCAATGGCATCGTCAAGGATGAAAGGTCTTCCAACGACGTGAACGGATACATCGCCTGTCTGGACAAGACGGCGTGAGCCAGCACGGAGCAGACGGATCCGACCGCTCTCGGGCAGCGCGTGTCCTGCGCACACTCGCCCTACCGGTCATTCTGATCTGGATCGCGGTCGCCGGCGTGACGAACGTGCTGGTGCCCCAACTCGAGATCGTCGGTACTGAACGTTCGGTGGCCTTGAACGCCCCTGATTCTCCGTCGGTCATGGCCATGAAGCACATCGGGAAGAAGTTCGGCGAGTTCGACTCCGACAGTGCCGCCGTCATCGTGCTCGAAGGCGATCAGCCGCTGGGCCAGGACGCGCACATCTACTACGACGGCCTGGTCGCGAAGTTGCGAGCCGATACCAAACACGTCCAGCACGTTCAAGACTTCTGGGGCGATTCGATCACCGCGGGCGGCGCCCAGAGCAAGGACGGCAAGGCAGCGCTCGTTCAGGTCTACCTCCAAGGCAACCAAGGCGAGTCGCGATCCAATCATTCCGTCGACGGCATCCGCCAGGTCGTGGCCGACACGCCGCACCCACCAGGGGTCAAGGCGTACGTCACCGGCGCCGCCCCGCTGATCACCGATAACTTCGAGATCGGCAACGAAGGCACCCACCTCATCACTGCCGTCACGTTTCTCGTCATCGCGGTGATGCTGCTCATCGTCTACCGCTCCTTGGTCACCATGCTGATCGTTCTCCTCGTGGTCGCGGTCGAACTCGCCGCAACGCGGGGGGTGGTCGCGCTGCTGGGCAACGCGGGCCTGTTCGACCTATCCACCTACGCGGTGAACCTTCTGACGGGCATGGCCATCGCCGCGGGCACCGACTACGCCATCTTCCTTGTTGGGCGTTACCAAGAAGCCCGGGGCAAGGGCCTAGATCGCGAGGCCGCGTACCACGACATGTTCCGTGGCACCGTCCATGTCATCGTCGGCTCTGGACTCACCATTATCGGAGCTGTGGCGTGCCTGCACTTCACCCGGCTCCCGTATTTCAGCAGCATCGGCATCCCTACGGCGCTGGGCCTTGTCGTGACGTTGTCCGCGGCGCTGACCCTCGGGCCGGCGGTGGTGACGAGTGCTGCCAGGTTCGGGTTCCTCGATCCCAAACGTGTGCGTCGCACCACGGGCTGGCGCCGCGTCGGCACGACGATCGTGCGGTGGCCGGGGCCCGTGCTCGTCGTCTCGTTGGCGGTGTCCGCGGTGGGCCTACTCGCGCTGCCGGGAGCGCAGATCAGCTTCGACGGACGGCCCTACATGCCCGATGACGCCCTGGCCAACATCGGATATACCGCCGCGGAACGCCACTTCTCGGAGGCCCGGCTCAACCCCGAGTTGCTGATGATCGAATCTGATCACGACATGCGCAATCCAGCGGACATGCTGATTCTGGACCGCGTTGCCAAGGCGGTGTTGCACACCCCCGGGGTCGCACTGGTGCAGTCGGTCACGCGACCCCTCGGTACGCCGATCAAGCACAGTTCAGTTCCCTTTCAGATCAGCGCCCAGAGCGCGGGCCAGGTCATGAACCTGAGCTACCAGGGGGACAGGGCCCGCGACCTGCTGACCCAGATCGATTTGACCGGTAAGGGGATCGATATTTTGCAACGTCAGCTCTCCTTGCAGCAGCAAGCCACCGATGCCACCGACGAGCAGGTGCGGGGATTCCACGACACCGTCGACACCATCAACGAGATCCGAGACAACCTCGCCAACTTCGACGACTTCTTCCGGCCGCTCCGCAGTTACTTCTACTGGGAGCGACACTGCTTCGACATCCCGTTGTGTGCGGCCCTGCGAGCGGTATTCGACGCACTCGACGGAATCGACAAACTCAGTGAACAATTCGGCAAGATCACCGCGAGCCTCGACAAACTCAACGCGCTGCAACCGCAGGTGCTGTCGCTGATCCCACCCCAGGTCGACATCCAGCAGACCAATCGCGCGTTGCTGCAGTCGAACTACGCCACCGTCAGCGGAACATTGAAACAGGCCCGCGAAGCGGTGGAGAACGCCACCGCGCTCGGCAAGGCCTTCGATAATGCCAGAAACGACGATTCGTTCTACCTGCCGCCGGAGGCGTTCGACAACGCCGATTTCAAGCGCGGCCTCGAGCTGTTCATGTCCCCGGACGGCAAGGCCGCCCGCATGACGATCACCCATGAGGGCAAACCCGCTAGCCCCGAGGGCATCTCGCACATCAACGCCATCCGGAACTCTGCCTTCGATGCGATCAAGGCGACCCCTCTGGCGGACGCCAAGATCTATATCGCCGGGACGGCGGCGACGTACAAGGACATCCAAGAGGCATCGCTGTACGACCTGATGATAGTCACGTTGGCGGCGATCGCGCTGATCCTGCTGGTGATGATCCTCATCACCCGCAGCTTCGTAGCCGCCATCGTGATCGTGGGCACCGTCATCCTGTCACTAGGAGCTGCGCTCGGGCTATCGATACTGTTGTGGCAGTACATCTTCGGAGTCACGCTATTCTGGCTCGTCCCCGCCCTCGCGATCATCATCCTGCTCGCGGTCGGGGCCGACTACAACCTGCTGCTGATCTCACGATTCAAGGAGGAAGTCGGTGCCGGACTGAATACCGGCATCATCCGCGCGATGGCCGGCACCGGCGGAGTGGTCACCGCCGCAGGACTGGTGTTCGCCTTCACCCTCGGCTCGTTCATCGTCAGCGACCTGGTCGTGATTCAGCAGATTGGCACCACGATCTGCCTCGGCCTCATCTTTGACACATTGATCGTGCGATCGCTATTAACACCGGCGATCGCGGCGCTACTGGGCCGCTGGTTCTGGTGGCCGCTAAACGTGCGCACCAGGCCGGCCAGTCAGATGCTGCAGCCGTTCGGCTCGCGGATCTCCGTCCGCAAACTGTTGGCACCAGATCCCAGACCCTCGCCGGTCGGGACCGATGAAGCATGACCGATCGGGGCCGATCGCGCATCGAAGACGGCGCGGCACAGAATGAAAGTCCACTCGCCGGTGACGCCGCGCACGATCGTCACATCGCACCGGGCTGAAGGACAAAACAACTCACGACCGTGGCCGCCACGCATTCGATGACGCGATTGAACATAAGCACAGACCATCAACGCTCGAAACAATTCGGAGGATTAGGTCATGAACACCACATGGGACTGCGTCGTCGTCGGCGGCGGAGCCGCGGGCTTGAGCGCGGGTCTGGTACTGGGTCGGGCGCGGCGGCGAACGCTGCTGGTCGACGCCGGCCAACAGAGCAACCTGCCCGCCCACGCCATCGGCGGGTTATTGGGTCACGACGGCCGACCGCCGGGCACGCTG
>NZ_LZMG01000303.1:0-15303 GCF_001673615.1 Mycobacterium sp. 1245499.0 | reverse complement strand
ACCGCGGCGGCGGAGGCCATGACGCTGATGCACCGGGCGGCTCGTGGCAAGGCCAACCGCCTGGTGATGGACGCCGACCTGTTCACCCAGACCGCGGCCATCGTGGCCACCCGGGCCAAGCCGCTGGGCATCGAGATCGTCACCGCCGACCTGCGTGACGGCCTGCCCGACGGGGACTTCTTCGGCGTCCATCACCAGGCGGTTGGCCTTGCCACGAGCCGCCCGGTGCATCAGCGTCATGGCCTCCGCCGCCGCGGTGCCCTCGTCCAGCATCGAGGCGTTGGCGACCTCGAGGCCGGTGAGGTCGGCGACCATCGTCTGGAAATTCAGCAGCGCCTCGAGCCGGCCCTGGCTGATCTCCGGCTGGTACGGCGTGTAGGCGGTGTACCAGGCCGGGTTCTCCAGGATGTTGCGCAGCAATACCGGCGGGGTGAGCGTGTCGTAGTAGCCCTGCCCGATCATGGACACGGCCACCGTGTTGGCCTCGGCCAGCGACCGCAGCTCGGCCAGCGCCTCGGTCTCGGTGGCCGCCGGCGGCAGTTGGTCCAGACCGGGTGCGACGCCGCCGTCGCCGCGCCGGTCCAGGATGCCGGCCGGCACCGCCTTGGCGGCCAGGTCGTCCAGCGAGTCGACACCGATGACGGCGAGCATGGCCGCGACGGCCTGACTGTCCGGGCCGATGTGCCGAGCTGCAAAGGTGAATTGATCGGACACTGGAACTCCTGTGTGGGCGGGCGAAGACGGATCGGGGCAGAGGACTAACGGCCCTCTCCCTCTGTCTTCACCCATCGCCGGGCGCCTGAGAGATTCGGCGCCCGCTACCGAGCGCCTTTCCCCATCGGCGGGTGCGGACCCACGGGTCCACGCCGCTTTCCAGAGGCATCATGATGTCGCGCGGTCCGGGTGCCTGAGAGGTTGACGGAGAGGTGTTGCTCCTTCGGCGTCCGTGACTGGCAGCCACGAAACTCTCCCGCACGAAAGCGATGCGCTGCCCAGCTTACTCGGCCGCGCGGAGCGCCACGTCGCGCGTGGCGCGGTGCGCCGTCAGCCGATCTTGCGGTCGCGGTGCTTGCGCCGGGACGCCAGCTCGTCCTCGGGCTCGGCGATCGATTCGCCGCCGTCGGCCCGCTCGCCGGGGAAGTCCGCGATGACGCCGGTCAGCTCGCGCATGGCGCCGGACACGGCGATGCCGAAAACGCCCTGCCCGCCCTGCAGCAGGTCGACGACCTCTTCGGCCGAGGTGCACTCGTAAACGGTGGTGCCGTCGGAGAACAGGGTGATGTTGGCCAGGTCCTGGACGCCGCGCTGGCGCAGGTGATCGACGGCGACGCGGATGTTGTGCAACGAGATCCCGGTGTCCAGCAACCGCTTGACGATCTTGAGGACCAGGATGTCCTTGAACGAGTAGAGGCGCTGGCTGCCCGAGCCCGCCGCGCTGCGGATCGACGGGACCACCAGTGAGGTGCGGGCCCAGTAGTCCAGCTGGCGGTAGGTGATGCCGGCGATCTGGCAGGCGCTCGGACCGCGGTATCCGACCAGCTCGTCGGGCACGGAGTCGTCCGGGAAAAGGCCGGGCTGTACGGGTGCGCTGGCTACGGTGACACTGCGGTCACTGGGCGCCGGGTTAGCGCTGTCCGCTAGGTTGAGCTGCTCTTGGCGTGGCTGCTCGCTCACGGTGGTTCCTCTCCGCGATCGCGCTCTCGTCGTTGGCTGCGTCTGAAGGCTGCATCGCAGCCACGTTTGCTCAAGCCCGAGTGCTAGTAGAGCTTACGCTCTGTAGATAGCCACCGCGCCTGTAGTCGCGATCAAAGTATGGCCGCCGCGGGGCCAAGTCGGCGAGCTATCCGCCAGCGTGTCGAGATCACGGTGCTGTTTGAGACGCATCCGTGATGTCGCCATCCAGGCTAAACCAGCCGGCACCCCGATCCCAAAGCGCTGGTAACAGGCTTAGGTGGCTTTGAAGTCGTCCGGAGACACGCTGTCGAGAAATTCCTTGAACTTCTCCACCTCGTCCTCGCGGACGGCGGTGCCGCCTTCCTCGTCGCTCTCGTCCGGAATCAGCAGGCCGGCCTGGGCAAGCACGCCTTCCTCGACGTAGATGGGCACGCCGACGCGCAGCGCGATCGCCACCGAGTCCGAGGGGCGGGCCGACACGGTGATGTTGCGGTCGAACACCAGGTCGGCGTAGAAAGTGCCCTCTTGCAGATCGACGATCCTCACCTCTTTCAACGAATGTCCAAGGGCGGCAATGACATCCCTGATCAAATCGTGCGTCAACGGGCGCGGGGGCTCGACGCCTTGCTGTTCCAGGGCGATGGCGGCGGCCTCCGACTGACCGATCCAGATCGGAAGGTAACGGTCGCCGTTGGTTTCGCGCAGTAACAACACCGGCTGGTTCTGCGGCTGCTCTACGCGAATGCCGACAACACGAACTTCACCCATTTGTGTCTGCCCTCCGCATTGTGGCGCCGGTTGGATTGGTTACTCGCCAGGACGGCGAGGTCAAAAATCCGCCCTACTGCCGAAAACCAAGCTGTCGAACGAAGTCTAGTCCTCACCGATCCAGAACGTCGCGAACGGCGGATTTGATCAACGACGTGTGCAACGTGATGGCGAGTGCGGCGACCTCGCGCGCCAAATCGTCGGCGCGGTCGCGGGCGCCGGCTTTGCCGGCTTTGACTACCGGCCCGGCGATTTGGGCGATCAGGTCCGACTGCCGATCGGCGGCCGAGCGGAAAGCCCGCAAGTGCCGTGGTTCGACACCGTAGTCCGACAGCGCCCGGGCGCATTGCAGGATGACCACGGCGTGCTCGTCGAAAAATCCGGCGGGCCCGGTGGTGATGACTCCCGCTTTGAGAAGCGAGGTCAGCAGCTCGTCGTCCACGCCCGCGCGCGCCAGCAGCTCTTCGCGGCTCAGCCGGACGTGGGTGGGGGCCACCGCCGAAGTGTCCGAGCGCGGATCCGAGCCGGCGCCGTCCCCGGTGCCCGCCACCGACACCAGTCGCGGGACCGAATATGACGATTTGACGGGCGGCAGCTCGCCGTCGGGCTGGGCGTCCAGTTGCGCCCTGATGACCTTCAGCGGCAGATAGTGATCACGCTGCGCAGTAAGGATGAACCGCAACCGCGCGCAGTCATATGCGGTGAACCTTCGATACCCCGACGCGGCCCGCTGCGGCGTCACCAGCCCCTCGGCCTCCAGGAAGCGGATTTTGGAGATGGTGACATCGGGGAAGTCCGGCCTCAGCAACTCCAAGACCGCCCCGATCGACATCCCGGCCAGTGCCGAGCTATCGGGTGCGCTCACTAGCCTGAAGATCCTCCATCCTCACCCTGCTTGGGTCCGGTGAGAAACACCAAGCGGAACTTGCCGATCTGCACTTCGTCGCCGTTGGCAAGCACCGCCGAGTCCACGGGCTCACGATTGACGTAAGTGCCGTTGAGACTACCAACGTCGACCACGCTGAATTCGTTGTTTTCCAACCTGAATTCGGCATGCCGGCGGCTGACGGTCACGTCGTCGAGAAAAATGTCGCTGTCGGGATGCCGCCCGGCGGACGTGGTGGCCTGATCCAGCAGGAATCGCGAACCGGCATTCGGTCCCCGCTTGACGACCAGCAACGCCGAGCCCGCCGGGAGCCCTTCGACCCCGGATACCGCGCTCTCGGTTCCCGCCTGCGCGGGCGCGTCCAATTCGTTGAGGAAGTCCGCACGGAAGACCGAAGTCGTCTCTACCGTGACTTCGTCCGAATTCTGGTCGTTGTCCATGTCCGTCACGCGCTGCTCCTCACTGGCTGCTGTGGCGTTGTCTGTCCGGGCCGCTCGGCCGGCTTGTGCACCAGGTTTCTCTGCCCGGTATGCCGATTACTGCCGTTTCGTACTGTCAAAGTGTCTGTCACGTGTCTTTCAGCGATCTTCGAAGGTCTTCAAAGGTCGATGTGTCGACGGTACCGCGCACCGGCCTGCAATGCGCCCACCACCTGACGAACCGAAACTCCGATTCCCCCGTACCCTGGCCCCGCCGCTCGCCGGCGGTGCGGGGCTGCAGGGACATTAGCAATCCTCATTCGGTGAGCGTTCCGCGGTAGGCCTCAGCGTCGAGCAGCGAAGAAATTGTCGACTCCAATTCGCCGACCTCGGATACCTGAACGTCCAGCAACCACCCGGCGCCGTACGGGTCGGAGTTCACCAATTGCGGACTGCCGTCCAGATCGGCGTTGACCGCCGAGACTTTGCCCGAGACGGGCGCATACAAGTCCGACACCGATTTCGTGGATTCGACCTCACCGAAGGATTCGCCCGCGGTCAACTCGGTGCCCACGTCGGGCAGCTGAACGAAAACCACATCACCCAACGCCGATTGCGCAAAATCGGTGATGCCCACTCGCACGGTGTCATCCCCACTTCGACGAACCCATTCGTGTTCGGCGGTGTAACGCAGATCGGGCGGGATATCGCTCACGAGTGATCCTGTTCTGTTCGGGTGATGCTCACTTGACCGGCTGAGCGTATTGGTGCGGTTTTGGTTGCCGCAAGGTGGTCACGTCCACCCGGTCGGCCTGCTGGACCGACATTCGCCCCCCGACGCGCTTGACGGTGTCCTGCGCGCCGCCGGGAATGTTCATGGCCGCGGCCAGAGTGGGCGGATCGCCAATCGCCAGAATCGAATACGGCGGTGCCAGCGTTTTCGAGTCGATGGTCAGCGACCCGGGCGTCCCCACCACCCAGGTGTCGACACCCACTCGCACCGACTGGTGTGCGTCGTTGACCTCGATCGCCTCGGCGCCGGCGGCGCGCAACTCGTTGATCACGTCGAGCATCGCCTCCGGCGAAACCCCGGGCCCGGGGTCCTCGATCGTGACGGTGACGCCGGGCCCGGTGGCACCGACCGCCCCCACCAGAATGGACAGCGCCGCCAGCCTGGACTGCGCGGACTGGATGGCGGCCTGGTCGTTGTTTCCCGACGCCTGCAACGAATTCAGCGTGTTCTGTAGCTCGTTCACCTCGGTGTTGAGCGTGCCTTCGCGTTGCCGCAACGAATCCAGCAGCACCAACAGGTCCGCCGGCCGCGCCGTCTCCAGCGCGTCACCCGACTCCGTCTGGCGGGCCTGAGTGACGATCGCGAGGCCCAGCAGCAGGCACAGCATCGCGGCCAGCGTCCCGAACGCCATCCGGGAGCGGCCGCCGCGCACCATCCCCGACAACCCGGTGCGGTGCACCGCACCGATTTCGGGACGGGGGCTTTTCGCGGCCAGTTCGTGGCGGCCGCGCGGCGAGCCCTGTTCCGGGGTCGCACCGTCACCACCGTGGCCGGCGGCCCGCTGGCCGCCGGCGCGATCTTGCGGATCCTGGCTCACGTCAACCTCAACCTCAAGTGCGTCACGCCCCGAACAGCCTGCGCCGCAGCGCGGCCGCATTGCCGAAGATGCGGATACCCAGCACGACGATGATGGCCGTGGACAGCTGGGTGCCCACCCCCAATTGGTCACCGACATAGACGATCAGGGCGGCCACGAACACGTTGAACACGAACGAAATCACGAAGACCTTCGGGTCGAAGATCCGTTCCAGGTATGCGCGCAACCCGCCGAACACGGCGTCCAGCGCCGCGACCACCGCGATCGGCAGATAGGGCTGGACGACTTCTGGCACCGCGGGGTGAAAGACGAGGCCCAGCACGATGCCGATCGCCAGCGCTGCGATACCGATCATGCGTGGTTTCCCGTCCGCGTCTCGCACAGGGGAATGCGTCTGTTCAGGACTTCTCTCACCGTTGCCCAATCTGCTTGGCGAACTTGACATCCCGGATCGATCCGGCTGGCAGCGACAGACCGTCGGCGGCGTCCACCGTAACCACGACACCGTAGGAAATCTGCAGCAGCCGCAGTCGCTGCAGGCCGGGGCTGCCGTCGAAGACGTCGCGCATCGCCCGCGGCGCACCGATGGCCAGGACCGTGTACGGGCTGCTGGTCGGGTTGTTGTCGACCAGGATCGCGCCGCCGGCCTGCCGGATGGTCACGTTCGGCCCGATCCGCACTCCGCCGACGGAGATCGCCTCGGCGCCGCTGGCCCACAACGAGTTGACCAGCAATTGCAGATCGCGGTCCAGGATGATCTGCCGGCTGCCGCTGACCCGCTGCTTGGAAACGTCGGAAAGGTTCGGGCTGGCGCCGGGATCGGTGACGGTCACCTTCAGGCCGGGCCCGATGATCGCCGTGCTGGCCGCGGCCAGGCTCAGCGCGTCAAGGCGTTTCAGCAGCCGCTGCCCCTCGGCGTCGTCGGCCAGGGCGTGGCGCTGAACGTCGTCGACGCGCGTCGCCAGCTCGCCGCGGCGCTGGCTCAGCTTGGCCGCAGCGCCTTCGGCCGACCGCACATTGCCCAACAGCAGCTGCTGGGCGGTGCGCACCCCCGGAGCCACCGAGCGGGCCTGCGCGACCGCGGCGGCGAACACCGTCGCGATCAGCAGCGCCGCCAGCGCCTGCCAGAGCCAGCCGACCACCCGCCGACGCCCACCGGATGGTGCGTCGGCGGCACCGCGCTTGGCCGCCGCCGCGGCGTAACCGGGATCGAGGTGCTCGGAGAGCAGGGCGCGCAGCAGCGAGGGCACCGGGATCTGTTTCGGTCGCGACGCCACATGCGCGCTGTGCCCGGCATTGGGGTCATAGCCGCCGAGCAGGGGATCCCTATCAGCCATGGTCAGCCACCTTCGCCGCGGCCGACGGGCGAGAACCGCGATCGACCTTGGGCATGCGTCGCAGCACGAGAGTCATCTGCACCGCATACTGCACGAACGCCCACAGGTAGGCATACATGCCCCAGATCAAAAAGGCCCATCCGCAGGCCCCGATCACGTGGCTCCACAGCGCATCCCAGGTGCCCAGCAGCACCAGCGGGAAGCCGGACATCAGGGCGAACGTCGCCGCCTTGCCGATGTAGGTGACCGGCAGCGCCGTCAGGCCTCGACTCCACAGCAGCGGCAGCGTCGCGGCCAACAGGCCGTCGCGCGCGATCAGCACGATGACGAACCACCAGGGCACGATCCCGCTGAACGCCAGCACGATGGGCACGGCCACCATGTAGAGGCGGTCGACCGCCGGGTCGAGCAGGACCCCGAGCCGGGAGGACTGATCCAGCAGCCGGGCGATCTTGCCGTCCGCCCAGTCCGAGGCGCCGCTGAACATCAGAATCCCGACGGCCCACCCGTTGGCGTGGGCGACCAGCAGCGCATAGACGAACACCGGGATCAGCGCCAGGCGGACAGCGCTGAGCGCGTTGGGCACCGTCAGCACCCGGTTGGGCGGAAGCACCGGCTCCATGAGCCGTGACCTTAACGCGACTGGGCGCCGAACGCCCGGCTGCGCCGCGCTTGCGATCGCCACGAGCTCAGCGGAACACCCCGGGCAGGCTCAGAGTGGACAGCGTGTCATCCGACAGCGGGTTGTCGTTGACCATGTAGGTCCACGTCGACGTCGGCCGCGCCAGCTTGGACAGGTCCAGCCCGGGCTCCTCGTCGAGGACGTTGGCGGTTTCGAACGTCTGCTGGGCCGCCTCGATGGCGTCGGCGGCCAGTGACGCGAAGGCGTCGACCGCCAACCGGTGAAACTCGTCCAGCGGGTTCTGCCGGCCCAGCGCCCGCAGATGGATGCTTTCGCGGATGTCGGCCAGATACGCCAGGTGGTCGGCCCAGCCGCGGTCGAGGTGATACAGCATGATCTGCCGGCAGATCGTCTCCAGGCGCTCCTCGGTGATCCCCTCGGTCTCGGCCAGCTCCTTGTAGCGCTTGGGGGCCAGCTCGGCCAGCTCCTCGCGCGCGGTTGGGTTGCGCAGCAACGTGTTTCGCCGGTCTACGATGATGGCGCGCTGCTGGGCGATCAACTGGTTGTAGCGCCAGGTGTTCGCGTGCACGTCCAGCATGCGGCCCTCGGCCACGCGCTGGGCGTGGTCGAGCAGGCCCGCCGCCTTCGGGCTGACGATCCGGCCGTCCTCGTCGGTGTCCATCGGCAGCTTGTTGTGGTCGAGGTTGGCCGCCACCACGTCGTCTTCCCAACTCGAGAAGAAGACCGACGACCCCGGGTCGCCCTGCCGCCCGGCGCGCCCGCGCAGCTGGTTGTCCAGCCGCTGGGTGTGGTGTCGCCCGGTTCCGACGACGTGCAGCCCGCCGAGCTCGGCGACCCGGTCGTGGTCGGCTTCGTCGGAGCCGCCGAGGCGGATGTCGGTGCCGCGCCCGGCCATCTGGGTGGAGACGGTGACGACGCCGAACTTGCCGGCCTCGGCGATCACCTGAGCTTCCTCGGCGTCGTTTTTCGCGTTCAGCACCACCGCGGGCACCCCGCGGCGCAGCAGCCGCTCGTGCAAGTCCTCGGATTCGGCGACGTCGCGGGTGCCCACCAGCACGGGCTGCCCGGTCTCGTTCACCTCGGCGATGTGGGCGACGATCGCGTCGTTCTTGGCGGCGGCGGTGATGTACACGCGGTCGGATTCGTCTTCGCGAATGTTGGGCTCGTTGGGCGGAATTGGTGACACACCCAGCTTGTAGAACTGGCGCAGCTGCTCACCGGCGGCCAGCGCGGTGCCGGTCATGCCGCACACCGTCGCGTAACGGTTGATCAGCGCCTGCACCGTGATGGTGTCGAGCACCTCGCCGGTTTCGGTGGTCTCGATGCCCTCCTTGGCCTCCACCGCGGCCTGCAGGCCGTCGGGCCAGCGTTGCAGTTGCGCGATGCGCCCCCGCGCGGCGTTGATCAGGTGCACCGCGTCGTCGCGGACGATGTAGTGCACGTCGCGCTGCAACAGCACGTGGGCGTGCAGCGCGACGTTGATCTCCGTCAGGGTGGTGACGACGTGCTCCTCGGAGTACAAATCGATGCCGCCGAGCGCCTTTTCCACCTTGCGGGCGCCGACCTCGGTCAGGTGGACGTTGCGGCTGTCGGCGTCGGTGTCGTAGTCGGTGCCGGCCTCGAGCTGGCCGGCCAGCTTGATGATCTCCAGCCGCGGTGTCTCCCGGTGGGTGGTCCCGGCCAGCACCAGCGGCACCAGCGCCTCGTCGACCAGCACCGAGTCGGCCTCATCGATCAGGGCCACGTCGGGGTTGGGTGAGACCAGGTCGGCGACGTCGGTCACCAGCTGATCGCGCAGCACGTCGAAGCCGATCTCGTTGACCGAGGCGTAGGTGACGTCGCAGCCGTAGGCGGCCCGGCGTTCCTCGCTGGTGGACTCGGCGGTGATCCAGCCGACGGTCAGGCCCATGGCCTCGATGACCGGGCCCATCCATTCCGCGTCCCGGCGGGCCAGGTAGTCGTTGATCGTCACCACGTGCACGTGCCGACCGGCCAGCGCGTAGCCCGCGGCCGCGATCGCCCCGGCCAGGGTCTTGCCCTCACCGGTGGCCATCTCGATGACGTCGCCGGCCAGCATGCGCAGCGCCCCGAGCAGCTGCACATCGAATGGGCGCAGGGTCGTCGATCGTTCGGCCGCCTCCCGGGCGATGGCCAGGAACTGCGGGATGTCCTCGGAATCGGCGAGGTCGTCGAGGTTGAGCAGCCCGGCCGCCTTGCGCAGCTGCTCGTCGCTGAGCCCGGCCGCCTCGCCGTCGTACTCCGACGAGTCCTTGACCTGGGTGAGCGAGCGGCTGCGGTCCTTTTCGGTGCTGGCGCCGAGCAGCTTCCAAAAGCGGCTGCTCAGCCGGCCGGGTTGAGCGCGGGTCGTCTTAGGCACAGGTCAACGGTACGCGGTGACCCACCGCGCGGATTCATCACGCGAGGTTGGACCGGCGTGGATATGCGACGTCGGGGTCGGTGAGCACATTGACGACGGCCGGCAGGCCGCTGGCGAAGGCCCGTTCCAGCGCGGGCCGCAGCTCGCCGGGCGCGGCGACCAGTTCGCCGTGCCCGCCCAGGGCGCGGGCCACCTCGTCGTAGCGGGTGCCGGGACGCAGTTCGGCGACCACCGAGTAGCCGTACAGCGCTTCCATGGGGTGCTTCTCCAGCGCCCAGATTCCGTTGTTGCCGATCACGGAGACGACCGGCACGTGGTGCCGAACCAGGGTGTCCCATTCCATGCCGCTGAACCCGAACGCGCCGTCGCCCTGCAGCAGCACCACCTGGCGGTCCGGGTGGGCCAGCTTGGCGGCCAACGCGTAGCCGGGGCCCGACCCCAGACAGCCGAACGGTCCACTGTCCAGCCAGCAGCCCGGCTGGTAGCTGTCGATCACCCGCCCGGCGTAGGACCCGAAATCGCCGGCGTCGATGACGACCACGGCGTCGCGGTCCAGCATCGGCGCGAGCTCGGCGTAGACCCGCATCGGATGCAGCGGGATGCGGTCGTCGGCGAGTTCGGCCTTCTCCTTGTCGCGCGCCGCGGTCTCGGCGATTCGCAGTTCGTCGATCCAGCCGCGGTGGTCGCTCCCGGTGGCCGGGGCCAGCGCTGCGAGGATCGTCAACAGGTCGCCGTACAGCTCGGCCGCCACCGGCCGGGGATGGCGGCGGTCGGGTTCGACCCGGTCGACCACGATGAGCTCGGTGTCTGGCCCGAAGACCGCGCCGAAGCCGAGCCGGAAATCCATCGGCACCCCGACGATCAGCGCAACGTCGGCCTCCCCCAAGGCTTTTCCGCGGACCCTGGAGAACGCCAACGGATGGTCGGCGGGAACCGCGCCGCGGGCCATGCCGTTCATCAGCACCGGGATGTGCAGTTCCTCGGCCAGGCGCAGCAGGGCCGCCTCGCCGTGCCCCCACCACACATTGGTGCCCGCCATGATCACCGGCCGCTGCGCCGCGGAGAGCAGGGCCGCGGCCCGACTCAGGGCCGCACCGTCGGGCGCGGGCCCGGGTGGCAGGTCGACGAGCGCGCCGGGCCGGGCGTCATCGTCGGACACGGAGAACACGTGGTCCATCGGGAAGTCGACGAAGCCGACGCCCGAGGGCGCTGTAACCGCGGCGCGCAGCGCGTCGTCGACGAGCCGGCCGGCGTCGCCCGCCGACTGCGCGGTGGCGGCGAAGCGGGCCAGCGGCGCCACGAACGGTACGTGGTCGATCTCCTGCAGCGACCCCATGCCCCAGCGCTGCGCCGGCGCCCGGCCACCCAGCACCACCAGCGGCGACTGGTTCTGCTGCGCGGCGGCCATCGCGCTCATCCCGTTGGTGATGCCCGGGCCCGCGGTCAGCGCGGCCACGCCCGGCGACCGCGTCACCTTCGACCAGCCCTCGGCGGCGAAGGTCGCGGTCTGCTCGTGGCGGGTGTCGATCAGGCGGATTCCTTCTTCGCGGCACCCGTCGTAGATGGAGAACAGGTGGCCGCCGGACAGCGTGAAGACGGTGTCGACACCGCTGGCTTTGAGGCGGCGCGCGATGAGTCGGCCGGCATGTACGGTCTGGCTGGATGGAGCGTCGATGCTCATCTGCGCAGCCTATTCGAGAACCGCTCGGGTAATTTGCGGGGAAGTGCCGACCGCAGAAGGAGACGCCGAAATTGGACTCGAAGCTGTTCAAACCGTCCATCGATTGGTCGTCGGCATTTCAGGATTCCCTGCGGTGGCTCGCCATCGCATGGGTTATCGGTGCCGTCAGCCTGCTGGCCGCGCTGGTCGCCGCCAGGTATCTGACCCCGTGGGGCCGCCAATTCTGGCGGATCACGCGCGGTTACTTCGTCGGGCCGACCAGCGTCAGGGCCTGGCTGGGGCTCGGTGTGCTGCTGCTGCTGGTGCTCTTCTCGGTCCGGCTCAACGTGCTGTTCAGCTATCAGAGCAACGACATGTACACGGCGTTGCAGGTGGCACTGAAAGGGCTCGCCACGGGGAACAATGAGGTCAAACAGTCCGGGATCCACAACTTTTGGGTGTCGCTCGGAATTTTCATCCTGCTGGCGGCCATCTTCATCGCCCGGGTCATCCTCGACATCTACTTGACGCAGCGATTCATCATCGCCTGGCGCATGTGGTTGACCGGCCATCTGACCGACGACTGGCTCGCGGGCCGGGCCTATTACCGGGATCTGTTCATCGACAACACTATCGACAACCCCGACCAGCGCATCCAACAGGATGTCGACATCTTCACCGCCGGGGCGGGCGGCACCCCGAACATCCCGTCCAACGGGACGACCAACACCCTGCTGTTCGGTGCCGTCAACGCGGTGGCATCGGTGATTTCGTTCGCCGCGATCCTGTGGAATTTGTCCGGAGACTTCGATCTTTTCGGTGTGACCGTGCCGCGTGCGATGTTCTGGACCGTTCTGATCTATGTCTTGATCGCGACGGTGGTCGCGATTTGGCTTGGACGCCCGCTGATTTGGCTGAGCTTCAACAACGAGAAACTCAACGCCGCGTTCCGTTACGCCCTGGTGCGGTTGCGCGACGCCGCGGAGGCGGTGGGCTTCTACCGCGGCGAGCGCGTCGAGCGGGCGCAGCTGTGGGGGCGCTTCACGCCGGTCATCGACAACTACCGCAGGTTTGTCCGCCGGACCATCATCTTCAACGGATGGAACTGGTCGGCGACGCAGACCATCATTCCGCTGCCGTTGGCAATTCAGGCGCCGCGCCTGTTCGCCGGGGAGATCGCCTTCGGCGATGTCACCCAGACCGCGCAGGCTTTCGGCAACATCAACGACTCACTGTCGTTCTTCCGCAACAACTATGACGCGTTCGCGGCCTTCCGGGCGGCGATCATCCGGCTGCACGGCCTCGTCGACGCCAACAGCAAGGGCCGCGCGCTGCCCACCATTTTGGTCAAGCCCAGCGAGGATTCCGCAGTGGAGCTGCGCGGCATCGAGGTGCGCACGCCGGAGGGCGATCAGCTGGTCGACTCGCTGGACATCCAGCTCGATTCGGGCGACAGCCTGGTGATCACCGGCCGGTCCGGGGCCGGCAAGACCACGTTGCTGCGCAGCCTCGCCGAACTGTGGCCGTACGCCTCGGGGACCCTGTGCCGCCCGGACGGCGACAACGCGACGATGTTCCTGTCCCAGCTGCCGTATGTGCCGCTGGGCAGTTTGCGCACCGTGGTGTGCTACCCGAACTCGCCGGACAACGTGCCCGACGAACAGCTACGCGACGTGCTCACCAAGGTGGCCCTGGCGCCGCTGATCAACCGGCTCGACGAAGAGAACGACTGGGCCAAGGTGCTCTCGCCTGGCGAACAGCAGCGGGTCGCCTTCGCGCGCATCCTGCTGACCCAGCCGAAGGCGGTCTTCCTCGACGAGGCCACCTCCGCGCTGGACGAGGGCCTGGAATTCGCGCTGTACCAGCTGGTGCGGACCGAGCTGCCCGAGTGCGTCATGGTCAGCGTGAGCCACCGGCCCACCGTCGAACAACACCACTCCCAGCAGCTGCACCTGCTCGGCGGCGGCCCATGGCAATTGGGACCCGTCGAGAAGGAACCCGCGCCGGTCTGACGCCTACGCTCCCCCGGCGCGTTGCGCCGCGTGCGCTCCGGCGCGGCGGCCGAAGAACGACCCTTCGCCCAGCTGCGTTCCGCTCGCGTAGCCCTTGCCGTCCTGGGCGAGGTTGGACGCGCACGCCCCGGCGGCATACAAGCCGGGCACGACGGAGCCGTCTTCCCGCTGCACCTCGCCGTCGACGGTCACCGCGAGGCCGCCGATGGTGAATCCCGAGTACATCGCCCGCCCGAGCGACAGATCGAATACCGCCCACGGACCATTGTCTTGCGGCGCAAGGAATTCCGGCTGCTTGTGGAAATCGGGATCCTCGCCCGCGGCGGCATTCTTGTTGTAGCGGTCCAGCGTGGCCGCAAGATTGCCGGCCGGAATGCCAAGCGCGGCTTCCATTTCCGCGATCGTCTCGTACCCGTCGAGGAAGCGGATCAGCGGCATGGCGGGCATCTCGGTGTGCGCCTCGTCCACGATCAGGTACGCCGTCTGGTCCGGCTGCTCCAACACGAAGGCCGACGTCCGCGAGTGGTAAGAGTCCTCGGCGACGAAGCGCTGGCCGTCTTTGTTGACGATCACGCCGGTCAGCAACACCTCGGGCGGATAGGCCGCCGCGGTGATGAACAACTCGTCCATGTTCTTGGTGGCGCCGCCGGCCGAGACGCCCATCCGGATGCCGAGTCCGTCGTCGTTGGGATTGCCCAGGATGTAGGGCGCCACGACGCCGTGGTGTTTGGTGCGTCGCTCCTGACCCAATGCGGGCGTGTGCTCGGCGACCATCTCCGGGTTCATCGCGAATCCGCCGGCCGCGATGATCACGGACTTGGCTTTGATGGCGCCGGTTTCGGTGAAGTGTTTCCAGGCCACGCCGACGACCGCGCCGTCGCCGTCGGTGACCAGGTTGGTCACCGCCGTCTCGTAGCGGATCTGCACGCCCAGGGCGTCGGCCCGCTTGAGCAGCAGGTCGACAACCATGCTCGCGCCGCCCAATTCGCCGGGCACCGGCACCGAGTGCCCGCGCGGTGCCGGTTTGGCCCGCTCGCAGAAGGGCCAGACCTTCTCGTTGCCGGTGTAGCTCAGCCCCTCGGTGCCCGGCGGCACGACGACCTTGCCCGGGTAGTAGCTGCGCTCGAACTGAAAACCCAGGTCTTCCAGCCAATTGAAATGCTCGACGCTGCCCTCGCAGTAGGCGCGGATCTTGTCGAGTTCGGGTTCCCGCGACACCTCGACCAGATACTTGTACATCTCCTCGACGGAATCGTCTTGACCGGTCGCCTGCTGCACCGCGGTCCCGCCACCGAGGTAAAAGTGGCCCCCGGCAAGCGAAGTGGTGCCGCCCGCCGCGGCCGCGCGTTCGAGCACCAGCACCCGCGCGCCGGCGGCGGCCGCACTGACCGCGGCGCAGCCGCCGGCAATGCCGAACCCGATCACCAGGACGTCGACGTCATCCGACCACGCGGTCACGTCGTTCGCGCTGACTGTCGCCGGTATCTCCGTGCTCATGGGCGCCACTCCTCCTCATCGCTGCGTCGCGCACCGTCGCCGGCGCGGCTCACCGCTGCTCCTGTTTGATGTAGTCGTAAAAGGCCCGCATTTCGGGCGAAACGTACGCAAGCTCCACATACGGCACGCCCGCCTGCGGCGCGGACAGGTAGACGAAGTGGATGCCGCCGGGCATCACGCCTCGCTGCACAACCGCGGCGCCCCGCTCGCCGGCCTCGCTCACCGCCACTTCCAGTTGCTCGGGGCTTTCGACCTCCATGCAGATGTGGTGCAAACCCGGCCCGCGCTCGGACAGGAAGTCACTATAGATGTTCTGGCCGCGGACCGGCTGGATCAGTTCTAACTGCATGTCGCCGAGGTAGCTCAGCGAGATGCTGGCAAAGAAGTCGGCGGCCTCGCCGCGGTAGCTGCACGCCTCCG
>NZ_LZMG01000302.1:0-6154 GCF_001673615.1 Mycobacterium sp. 1245499.0 | reverse complement strand
TCACCCGGCTCGCGCACCCGGTGGACGGCCGTCGCATTCCCGGATCGCGGTGGGGCATCGACAATCCCGACAGCGTGTACCGGGTGATCCCGATCTCCGGCGACGAGCGCTACGAGATCCACGGCCGGGTCGGCGAGCACCGGATGACCGAGAACTACTTCACGCTGTGGGACGCGCGCATGGGGACCGTCGCCGTCCTCAACGGCCGCACCATGCAGGTCGACTCCGACGGCAGCTACACCATCACCGTCGACTCCGAGCCGGCCAACGGCCGGCCCAACCACGTGCAGACCTCGCCGGAGGCCCACGAGTTCTACATCCGCGACGTGCTGCTGGACTGGGACCTCGACGACCCGAATCATATCGAGGTGCAACGCCTTGGCGGTCCGCCGGCCGCCCCGGCGCGCACACTCGACGAACAGGCCGAGGCCACCGCGGCGATGATGGATTACTTCGCCAACTTCACCGGCAAGCTGAGCCACGGCGTGTACAAGATGCCCGCCAACCATTTCAATCTCGCCTGGTCGGCCGACAAGGTCGGCGCGATGCGCAATCAGGTCTATGTGATGGGCCGGTTCGACCTCGCCCCCGACGAGGCCTTCGTCGTCGACCTGAACGACGGTGGCGCCGAATACTTCACGGTGCCGCTGAGCAACATCTGGGGCACGACACTGAATCTCGTCGACCGCACCGGCAGCCTCAACAAGGCGCAGTCGGTGGCCAACGAGGACGGCAGCTACACCTACGTGATCTCGCCCGTCGACCCCGGCGTGGCGAACTGGATCGACTCCGACGGCCTGCGGGAGGCCATCTTGACGTTGCGGATGGCGGAGTTCGGTGAGTCCGGCCCGCGCGAAGACCTCGGGGCGCGCGGCCGGGTGGTCAAGCTGGACCGGCTCGACGCCGAGGTGCCGCACCTGCCGCGGGTGAGCGAACAGCAGCGTGCGACCGACCTCGCACACCGGCGCAACGCCTACCTGCGCCGCCTGCCGGAAGGGACGATCTGACGTGTCACGCTGGCTGATCACGGGATGCTCCACGGGCTTCGGGCGCGAAATCGCGCGCGCCGCACTACAAGCCGGCCACAGCGTGGTGGTGACCGCGCGGCGGGCCGAGGCGGTGGCCGACATCGCCGACGAATTCGGGGACCGGGCCGTGGCCGTCGCCCTCGACGTGACCGATGCCGCCCAGATCGCGGCGGCGGTGTCCGCGGCAGACGAGGCATTTGGCGGGGTCGACGTCCTGGTCAACAACGCCGGCCACGGCTACCTGTCCTCGGTGGAAGAGGGTGAGGACGCCGAGGTCCGAAAGCTGTTCGACGTCAACTACTTCGGGGCCGTCGACATGATCAAGGCGGTGCTGCCCGCCATGCGCGCCCGCGGGTCGGGACACATCATCAACATCTCCTCGATGACCGGCCTGGTGGCCAACCCGCCCAACGCCTACTACTCCTCGACCAAGTTCGCGCTCGAGGCTCTGACCGAGGCGCTGGCCGCCGAGGTGCGCCCGCTGGGCATCAAGGTGACCGCGATCGAGCCCGGCGCGTTTCGCACCGACTGGGCGACGCGGTCGATGAAGGAATCGGGCAGCCCGATCGCCGACTACGCCGACGTGGCGGCGCGCAAGGACCTGATCAAGCAGTTCGCCGATCACCTACCCGGCGACCCGCGCAAGGTCGCCGAAGCGGTGCTGATGGTGACCACGCTCGACGAGCCGCCGCTGCGGCTACTGCTGGGCCGTGACGTGCTGAAGGCCATGCGCGACAAGCTCGCCGCGCTCTCGGCGTCGATCGAAGAGTGGAAGGCCGTCACGAAGGACGTGAATTTCGCGGACTGATGGCGCCACTCAGTCCCGCACGATGAGGACCGTCTTACCGGCGCGGCCCCTGCCGTGGTCGCGGCTTTCGAACGCCTCACGGCCCTGGTCGAGCGCGAATGTCTGGGCGATCGCGACGTGCAACCGGTCGCCGTCGACCAGCGCGGCGAGTTCGTCGAGCTGGCCCCGGTTCGGTGTGACGATGAAAAAGGTTGCGGTGACATCGAATTGCTCGGCCCGGCCCTCTGGAGGCGGTGCGGACAGGGTGACCAGCCGGCCACCGCGGCGCAGCACGCCGAACGACCGCTCCAATGTCGGCCCGCCCACCGTGTCGATGACGACGTCGTAGCCGGCACCGGGTTCGTCGAACGCCTCGGTGCGCACGTCGATCACCCGCTGCGCGCCGCACCCGCGCAGCAGGTTGGCGGTGTCGCTGCGCACGGTCGCGGTCACCCGCGCGCCCAGCAGCGCGGCCAGCTGAACCGTCAGCAGGCCCACTCCCCCGGCACCGCCGTGCACCAGCACGCTCTCGCCGGGTTGCACGGCGGCGTGGTCGACCAGCGCCTGCAGGGCGGTCAGCCCGGCCAGCGGCAGCGCGGCGGCGACGGTGTGCGAGACGGTCGACGGCTTGGTCGCCAGGTCGGCGGCGGGCACGGCGACGAAATCGGCCGCCGCGCCGTCACGGTCGAACCCGATCAACCCGTACACCTCGGCGCCCGGCGCGAAATCCGACACGTCGGCGGCGACCGCTTCGACCACGCCGGACACCTCGTGTGAGGGGATCACCGGGAGGCGGCTGGCGCCGTCGCGGGTCCAGGTCTCCTCCCACGTCAGCTCGTCGAAGGTGATCCCGGCCGCGTGTACCGCCACCAACACCTCACCCGCGGCCGGCACCGGTCGCGGGGCCCGTTCGAGCACCAGCTGCTCCGGGCCGCCCCGCCGGTGCGCGCGCAGCGCGGTCATCTCGGTCATGGCAGGCGCCAGTCGATCGCGTCGGCGCCCATGCCGGTCAGCAATTCGTTGGCGCGGCTGAACGGGCGTGAACCGAAGAACCCGCGCGACGCCGACAGCGGGGACGGATGCGGTGACTCGATGGCCACGCAATTGCCCTGGGCGAGAATGGGTTTGAGGGTCGACGCGTCGCGGCCCCACAGGATCGCCACCAGGGGCCGCGACCGCTCGGTCAGCGCCCGGATGGCGCATTCGGTCACCGCCTCCCAGCCCTTGCCGCGGTGCGATGCCGGATTGCTGGGCCGCACCGTGAGCACCCGGTTCAGCAGTAGCACGCCGCGCTGCGCCCAGGGCGTCAGGTCGCCGCAGGAGGGCTGCGGATGGCCCAGGTCCGCGGTGTACTCCTGAAAGATGTTGGCCAGACTGCGTGGCAACGGCCGCACGTCGGGCGCCACCGAAAAGCTCAGCCCCACAGCGTGTCCGGGCGTCGGGTACGGGTCCTGCCCGACGATCAGCACCCTGACGTCGTCGAAGGGATAGGTGAAGGCGCGCAACACATTCGGTCCGGCCGGCAGGTACCTGCGCCCGGCCGCGATCTCGGCCCGCAGGAACTGGCCCATCCCGGCCACCTGGTCGGCCACCGGCGCGAGCGCACTCGCCCACCCCGGCTCGACCAGTTCCCCCAGCGGACGCGCGGTCATCATCGGCTCTCCGCGATCGCGTAAACGGTCACCGCGTCACCCTAATACGACTGCCAGCCGGCGTAGCCGTTCCACTCTTGATCATCGACGAGCACCCGCGCCGGCCCGTCGAGAACCCGCCCGATGATCCGCCAACCGGCCGGCGCGGGGCCGGCGAAACACGCGACCAGGGCGTGGTCCTCGCCGCCGCCGAGCACCCAGTGCCACGGATCGGCGTCCACGGCGGCTGCGGCCGCGGCCAGCGCATCGCGGTCCGCGGCCAGCGCCGCCGTCGACAGATCCATGCCCACCCCCGACGCCTCGGCGACATGGCGCAGGTCGGCGATCAGGCCGTCGGAGATGTCGATCATCGCCTGCGCACCCGCGGCCGCCGCCACCGCGCCCTGGCCGTAGGGCGGCTCCGGCACGAGATGCCGGCGCCGCAGCTCGCCGAACTCCGTGATCTCCTTGCGCCACAGGGAAAGTCCGGCCGCCGAGCGGCCCAGGTCCCCGGCGACGGCGATCATTGCACCGGGCTGCGCGCCGGATCGCCGCACCGGCGCGCGCCCGTCCGACTCGCCCAGCACCGTCACCGAGATGACCCACTGTGGGCAGTGCACCAGGTCACCGCCGGCGATGCCGGCGCCGACCCGCTGCGCCTCGTCCCACATCCCGTCGACCAGCGCGTCCACCTGCGCCGCCGGCGTATCACCGGGCGCGCCGAAGGCGACCACGAAGGCCGTCGGCCGCCCGCCCATGGCCTCGATGTCCGCGGCGTTCTGGGCGATCGCCTTGCGGCCGATGTCGTGCGGCGTCGACCAGTCCAGCCGGAAGTGCCGGTCCTGCACCAGCATGTCGGTCGACACCAGGGCGCGCCCATCACCGGCCGCCACCAGCGCCGCATCGTCTCCGGGGCCGAGCACGACCGCGGGGGGCTGCCGGCGGCCCCGCACCAGGCGATCGATCACGGCGAACTCACCGAGCTGTTGCAGCGACGGGGACTCGCCCGATTCGTCTGGCACGCCACCCACGATAGGGCTCCCGGCGCCGCGCGGACCGCCCCGAGAATAAATTGGCGTAAGGGTCAACGAAGGCGATAGTGGTGAGCAGAAATGGGAGGTGCGCGGCGGTGGCAACCGAACCGGAAGCCGATGGCGGACCACCGCGTGCGCTGATCATCGCCGCCATCGTGCTGGCCGTCGCGACGATCGGCGTGATCCTGGCCATCGCGGCGACCCGCCAGGCGCCCCCGCGCGCGGTCGCGGTGGCCGCGGTACCGGCGCCGCAGGCCGACGGGTCCGGCTGCCGCGCGTTGCTGGGTGCGCTGCCGCAGCGGCTCGGCGATTACCAGCGCGCGCCCCTCGAGCAGCCGGCGCCCGAGGGCGCCGCCGCCTGGCGCGCCGGCCCGGACAGCGACCCGGTGGTGCTGCGCTGCGGGCTGGACCGCCCGGCCGAGTTCGTGCTCGGCGCCCCCATCCAGGTCGTCGACCGGGTGCAGTGGTTCCAGGTGAGTTCCGAACAGCAGTCCGCCGGCGACGCGGGCAGATCGACCTGGTACGCGGTGGACCGCGGGGCCTACGTGGCGCTCACGCTGCCGACCGGGTCGGGCCCGACACCGATCCAGCAGATTTCCGAGGTGATCGACCGCAGCATGCCCGCGACGCCCATCGACCCCGGCCAGCCCGGTTAGTGCCAGTCAGCGCAGGCCGACGCCGCGGGCCAACGCCGTCTCGACCATCGTCGCCAGCAGCGTCGGATAATCCACGCCGCTGGCCGCCCACATCCTCGGGTACATCGAGATCGTGGTGAATCCCGGCATCGTGTTGATCTCGTTGAGCACCGGCCCGTCCTCGGTGAGGAAGAAGTCCACCCGGGCCAGCCCCTGACAATCGATGGCCTTGAACGCCCGGACTGCCAATTGCCGTATCACGTCGGCGATTTCGTCGTCCACCTTGGCGGGCACATCCAGTTCGGCCGCGTCATCGAGGTATTTGGTCGAGAAGTCGTAGAACGAATCCTCGCGGCCACGCACCCCGGCCACCCGGATCTCGCCCAGCGTGCTGGCTTCGACTGTGCCGCCGGGCATTTCGAGTACGCCGCACTCCAACTCCCGGCCGACGATCGCCGCCTCGACGATGACCTTGGGATCATGTTGGCGCGCGGCCGCGACGGCGGCGTCCAGCTGATCCCAGCTCGACACCCGGCTCACCCCGATCGAGGAGCCGCCCCGCGCGGGTTTGACGAAGACCGGCAGGCCCAGCCGCTCGCACTCCTCGGGGCGCAGCCTGGAACGCGACGGGCGCAGCACCGCGTAGTCACCGACCGGCAATCCCTCGGCGGCGAACAGCTTCTTGGTGAATTCCTTGTCCATGCCGGCCGCGCTGGCGATCACCGACCGGAAACTGCCCGAGGTGACCGCCGCATCGGGCACCGAACTGGCGCTACCCGCCGATCCCCGGCGCAGCGGCCAGTTGGTGTCCCTGGCGCCCGGCGCCACCGAGGTCTTGGCGTCGGTCGACGTGGTCTTTCCGGTGCTGCACGGCCCCTACGGCGAGGACGGCACGATCCAGGGCCTGCTGGAGCTCGCCGGTGTGCCCTACGTGGGGGCCGGTGTGCTGGCCAGCGCGGCCGGCATGGACAAGGAATTCACCAAGAAGCTGTTCGCCGCCGAGGGATTGCCGGTCGGTGACTACGCGGTGCTGCGCCCG
>NZ_LZMG01000301.1:0-22884 GCF_001673615.1 Mycobacterium sp. 1245499.0 | reverse complement strand
CGCCGGAGCGGGGAACATCGCCCCGCCCGGGGTGTCGAAATGGCCGGTGAGGATGTTGATGACGTCGACCAGCCAGCTGGCGAGGCTGCCGAACTCCTGGTTGCACAGGCCGATTCGGCCGTAGACCACCGATCTCTCCGTACCCGCGAGCTCGCGGGCCAGCCGGCGGATGCGGTCCTCACCGGCCATTTCGACACCCCGGGCGGGGCGATGTTCCCCGCTCCGGCGGCCTGGTCCATCACCACCGCACCGCTGCCCGGATTGGAAGACGGCGCACCGGAATTCGGTCGCTGGCACACCCGGGTGCGCGGCGCCAAGGAGGTGCTCGGTCAGGCACCGGTGTCGTGCATGGCCGAGGAGATCGCCACACCGGGCGATGGGCAACTCAAGGCGCTGATCACGGTGGCGGGCAATCCGGTTTTGTCCACCCCCGCCGGCGACAAGCTCGACGAAGTGCTGCCGATGCTGGAAGCGATGATCTCCGTTGATCTTTGGCTGAACGAGACGACGCGGCACGCCGACGTGCTCCTGCCCGGGCTGTCCCCGCTCGAGCAGCCGCACCACGACGATCTGATCCTGCTCTTCGCCATCCACAGCATCGCGAATTATTCGGCCCCGGTGTTCGATCCGGGCGATCGCCCGCACGAGTGGGAGATCTTGATCCGGCTGACCGGCCTGTGTACCGGCACCCCGGCCGAGGACGTGGACGTCGCGGCGATCGACGACGGCTTCTTCGACTACCTGGCCTTCACCCGCGGCCTCGACGGGGCGCAGATCCGCAAGCTCTACGAGCACGGGGGACCCGAGCGAATGCTGGACCTCACCCTGCGAACGGGGCCGTTCGGCGACCAGTACGGCAAGAATCCGGGTGGACTCACGCTGGACCTGCTCAAGGCCAACCCAAACGGAATCGACTTCGGACCCATGGTGCCGCAGCTGCCCGACCTGCTCGCCACCTCCGACAAGAAGATCCGTCTCGCCCCGCAATACCTGCTCGACGACCTGCCGCGGCTGGCCGCCCGCATGCAGCGGCCCGCCGAACCGCTCGTCCTGGTGAGTCGCCGCCACCTGCGATCGAACAACACCTGGCTACACAACGTGCCGGCGCTGATGAAGGGAAAGGACCGGTGCACGTTGCTGATCCATCCCGACGACGCGGCCCGGTGCGGCATCGCCGACAGCGACATCGTGACGGTGAAATCGGAGGCCGGTGAGATCACGGTGCCCGTCGAGGTCACGGACTCCATCAAGCCCGGTGTCGTCTCGATGCCGCATGGCTGGGGGCACGGCAAGCCGGGCACCCGGATGTCGGTGGCCAACAACTCACCCGGCGTGAACACCAATGTGCTCTCCCCGCCGACGTTCATCGACGAGCCCTCCGGCAACGGTGTGCTCAACGGCATCCCGGTCACGATCATCGACGGTCAAGCGCGATTCCGGCCCGCGCCAACCTGACCGTCTCCTGGTTAACGGGCGATGTCGCGCTGTGGTTCACCTCACCCCGGCACCGATCCGGTGAACCATATGCGGGGTGGGCGTCGTCCGCATAGGCATGACTACAACAACGTATTCCACTTCCGCGCATCGGGACGCGGGCCGAGGGTGCGGCGCTCCCCGGATCGCCAAAACCGCGGTGGCTTTCACGCCGCACCGCTACAACCAAGACGAGGTGGCGCGCGAACTCACCGAGTTCACCGATCCGGCATTCGTGCGCTTCGCCCAGACCGCCGGCGTCGACCAGCGCAGCCTCGCGCTGCCGCTGGCGCGGTATCCGCGCCTGAGCGGATTCACCGAGGCCAACAACGCCTACCTCGAAGTCGCCGTCAATCTCGGTGAGCGGGCGGTCAATTCGGCGCTCGAGGACGCCGGCGTGGCTGCTCACGAGGTCGACTGCATCGTGGTGGTCTCCAGCACCGGAATCGCCGTGCCCACCATCGACGCGCGACTGATGACGCGAATCGGGCTGCGGCCCGACGTCAAGCGCGTCCCGCTGTTCGGGCTCGGCTGCGTGGCCGGCGCCGCCGGCATGGCGCGTGTGCACGACTACTTGCACGGTTACCCCGGCCATGTGGCGGTGCTGCTGTCGGTCGAATTATGCTCGCTCACTTTGCAGCGCGACGACACCTCGATTCCCGCCCTCATCGGCGTCTCGCTGTTCGGCGACGGCGCCGCCGCTGTCGTCGTGGCTGGGGGAGACCGAATTCCGTTGGGGGACAGCGCTACCGGTCCGCACATTCTGGCGACCCGCAGCCGGGTCATCCCGGATTCCGTTGACGTGATGGGCTGGAACGTCGGTTCGAGCGGGTTTCAGCTGGTGATGTCGCGCGAGGTCCCGAAAATGGCCGACGACTACCTGCGCGACGAGGTCGACGCGTTCCTGGCCGGCCACGGGCTGACGGTCGCCGACATCTCGGCGTGGGTCTGTCATCCCGGGGGTCCAAAGGTCCTCGAATCGATCGAGAACGCGCTCGGCCTGCCGGCCGACGCGCTGGATCATAGCCGAAACTCCATGCGGGAGAACGGGAACGTATCGTCGGTCTCTGTGCTGGACGTGCTGCGCCGCACGGTCGCGCAGCCGCCGCGCGACGGCGCCTTCGGCGTGATGCTGGCGATGGGCCCGGGCTTCTGCTTCGAGCTGCTGCTGCTGCAGTGGTGACGGGGGGCAACGCGATGTACTACTACCTTTTCATCCTCGCAATAGCCGCCGAACGTCTGGGGGAGCTGGCGGTCGCCCGGCGAAACGCCAGGTGGTCAATGTCGCACGGCGGCAAGGAGTTCGGGCGCGATCACTACCCGGCGATGGTCAGCATGCATGCCCTGCTGCTGATTTCGTGCGTCGTGGAAACCTGGAGCCTGAGCCGGCCGTTCATCTGGTGGCTGGGCTGGCCGATGCTGGCCGTCGTCGCGTTCAGCACGGCCGTCCGCTGGCGCTGCGTCAGCGTGCTCGGCAAGCGCTGGAATCCGAGGTTGATCGTCATCGGTGATGCGCCGTTGGTTTCCGTCGGGCCGTACCGCTGGATGCGTCACCCCAACTACGCCGCGGTCGCCGCCGAGGTGGCCGCGCTGCCGCTGGTGCATTCGGCGTGGCTGACCGCGATCGTGTTCAGCGCGGCCAACGCCGCGGTGCTGCGCGTGCGCATCCGCGCGGAGAACGCCGCGCTGGGCTATGCCTGATCATGGCGCGATGGGCCGATTGGTCCACTGGCGGTCGGGGCGGCGCGCCGAGCGGAACCATCCGCCGGCCGCGCCGGTGCCGCCGTCGGTGGGGATGGTGTGGCCGGTGACGAACGCCGAGAGGTCCGAGGCCAGGAACAGGATCGCCCGGGCCTGATCCTCGGGCTGGCCCATCCGCCCGACCGGCACCCACTGTGCCCACTGCGCCTGCTCCTCGGCCGTAAGCCATTGCGAATACGGCACTTGTAGGGACTCGGTGACGTCGGGGGCGATCGCGTTGACCCGCACCCCGTCGTTGCCGACCTGGACGGCCAGGCTGCGGGTGAATGCTATGACGGCGGCCTTGAAAGCGGCATAAACCGGATCCTCGGGATAGCCACGCAGCCCCTCGACCGACGAGACGTTCACGATCGCACCCGTGTGCCGCTCAACCATGGCCGGCAGGAACGCACGGCTGACCAGGAACACGTGGTGCAGGTTGATTCGGTAGAGGTCATCCCACAGCTGCGGGTCGGTGCCGGCGAAGCTGCCGGGGTGCCGCAGCCAGTGCCCCACGTTGTTGACCAGCACATCGACCCGGCCGAACCGATCGTGGACCGCCCGGGCCAAGCGAGTTACCTGATCGGGATCACGAACGTCGGTGCCGACCGCCAGGGCCGAGCCGCCGGATTCGCTGATCGAGGCGGCCGTCGCGCCGGCCAGGTCGGCGTCGATGTCGGCGATGATCACCTGCGCACCGTGTGCGGCGAACAGTCGCGAGGTCGCCGCGCCGATACCTCCCGCGCCGCCCGTAACGACCGCGACCCGGTCGGCCAGCAACGGCTCGGGGAGCTTCGCGTGTGTCATCGGTCATATCTTCGGCCATGCGATGGGCCGGGCAACAGCCGGTCCGGCCGGACCGAGCCCGCGCGAGAACCGCGCCAGAGTTAGCGCAGTGGTACCCATCTCCTGGCACAGCAAACGTGACGTACCCGACAATTGTCGTCTGTTCTTCTGCAATTAATCTGGCGCGGCGGCGGGTACCCGCCCTCCACTTAGGAGGTTGAAACCCAATGGTGAGTACAACCGAGCCGGCCCACATACTGCCGAGCGTGGCGATCACGCGGCGCGTGCATCACCGCCACAGCCCGCAGTCGGTCGCAGTAGGGCTCGCCAGCCGCCTGATCATCAAGAACACCGTTCGCGCGTGGGCCATGACGCCCAACCTGCGCTGGCCGTTCGAGTACGTCGACGGCGTCGCGGGGCTGGTCCCGCGCATCGGGTCCGGCGCAAAGATCGACTCGGTTCGGCTGGACAACTGCGCCGCCGAATGGGTTCGCGCGCCCGGCGTATCGGGGGAGCGGGCGATCCTGTATTTGCACGGGGGCGCCTTCCTCACCTGCGGCCTCAACACGCATCGCTCGATGGTGGCCCGCCTGTCGAAGGCGGCCGATGCCGCCGTGTTGACCGTCGCCTACCGGAAGCTGCCCACCCACCAGATCACCGATGCCATCGACGACGGGATCAGCGGCCTGCGCTGGCTGCAGGATCGCGGCTTCGATGGCGACCAGATCGTGGTGGCCGGCGACTCGGCCGGCGGCTACCTGGCGTTCATGACCACCCTGCTGGCGATCAGTGACGACATCATGGAGCCGGCCGGCGTGGCGACCATCTCGCCGTTCACCGACGCGGACCCGGTGCGCAAGCTCAAGCACCGTAACGCGCGCAAGTGCTCGATGTTCACCCGCCGGGCGTTCTCGATGTTCGCTCAATACCTCAGCAAGGCACAGGTTTTGGAAGGCCGGGGTGACAACACCGTCGCGTCGCCGGTGGACGCCGACCTGTCCTCGATGCCGCCGGTCACCATTCACGCCAGCTCGGACGAGTTGTTGCTCGCCGACGCCGAATTGATGGCGAAACGCCTGGAAGCCAGCGGAATCCACTGCGATCTGCACCTGTGGGATGGACAGATTCACGACTTCCCGATAGCGGCCGACGTCTTGCCCGAGGGCCGGCGGGCCCTCAAGTACATCGGCGATTTCGTCAAGGACGTCACCGCCGCCCGCACCAAGATTCCCAGCGTGCGCAGCCTGCGCAACGCCGCGGTAGCGGGTTGAAGGCTACGAAAGTAATTGCGCCGCAAGCCGGTTCGTCCGTCGTCTGCGATCTCTCGCTGCGGTGGGTCCGCAGGGTCGCGCTCGCCGGGAGCGGGTGCGAAACGGTGCCCGCCGGTGAACCCGGCGGATAAGCCCCGCCGCTGCCATTACAGTTGGTCTCGATGAGCCCACCAGCACCGCCCGCGCTGACCGTGCGGTACGAGGGAGCCGAGCGCACCTTCGCGCCGGGTAACGACGTCGTGATCGGGCGTGACCTGCGCGCGGACGTCCGCGTCGCCCACCCCCTGATCTCCCGCAACCACCTGATCGTGCGATACGAGCAGGGCCGCTGGATCGCCATCGACAACGGCAGCCTCAACGGCCTTTATGTGCACAACAGCCGCGTCCCGGTCGTCGACATCCAGGACGGCCTGCGGGTCAACGTCGGCAACCCGGACGGCCCGGCGCTGACCTTCGAGGTCGGCCGTCATCAGGGTTCGGCCGGGCGGCCGCCCCTGACCACGTCGATACCGATCGTCGGCAACCCCAGCGAACCGCTGGCGCGTGCTGCGCAGAGCCAGCAGCCGGCATCGGCCTCGTTCCGCCACCCCGTTCATCCGCCCACCGCCGCGCAGCCGCGATACCCGACCGGCGGCCTCCCGAGCGCGCCGCCCAGCGGATCCCAGCCCGCGCCGCAGATCTACCGGTCACCGTCGGCGCACGCGGCGCCGCCGACCACGGCGCAGCCGGCGGCGCCCGCAACGGGCCGCATCGGCGGCGACTCGTCGATCCTCGCGACGTCGATGATGAAAATCCTGCGGCCGGGCAGGGCCGGGCCGGACGTGCCGGGCGCGATCAAGATCGGACGCGCGAACGACAACGACATCGTCATCCCCGAGGTCCTGGCCTCGCGCCACCACGCCACCCTGATCCCGACGCCTTCCGGCACCGAGATCCAGGACAACCGCAGCATCAACGGCACCTTCGTCAACGGCGTCCGGGTCGATTCGGCCGTGCTGCACGACGGCGACGTGGTCACGATCGGCAACATCGACCTGGTCTTTCACGGCGGCAACCTGGCCCGCCGCGACCAGGCCGCCACCGCGACGCGCGGCGGCGGCCTCGACGTGCGCGGCGTGACCTGGACGATCGAGAACAACAAGACGCTGCTCGACAACATCTCGCTGACCGCCCTTCCCGGCACGCTGACGGCGATCATCGGACCCTCCGGCGCCGGCAAGTCCACCTTCGCCCGCTTGGTCGCTGGATACACGCACCCGACGACCGGAACCGTGTCGTTCGAGGGCCACAACATCCACGCGGAGTACGCCTCGTTGCGCAGCAGGATCGGGATGGTGCCCCAGGACGACGTGGTGCACGGGCAGCTGACCGTGCAGCAGGCGCTGATGTACGCCGCCGAACTGCGGCTGCCGCCGGACACCACCAAGGACGACCGTGCCCAGGTGGTGGCCCGGGTGCTCGAAGAACTCGAGATGACCCAGCACCTGCACACCCGGGTGGACAGGCTGTCCGGAGGACAGCGCAAGCGCGCGTCGGTGGCGCTGGAGTTGCTCACCGGGCCCTCGCTGCTGATCCTCGACGAGCCGACCTCCGGCCTGGACCCGGCGCTGGACCGGCAGGTGATGACCATGCTGCGGCAGCTGGCCGACGCCGGGCGCGTCGTGCTGGTGGTCACCCACTCCCTGACCTACCTGGACGTTTGCGATCAGGTGTTGCTGCTGGCCCCCGGCGGCAAGACGGCGTTCTGCGGGCCGCCCAGCCAGATCGGTGCCGCCATGGGCACCACCAACTGGGCCGACATCTTCAGCACCGTCGCCAGCGACCCCGACGGCTCCCGCGCCCGCTATCTGGCCCGCACGGGCCCGCCACCGGCCCCACCGCCCGCGGAGAAACCGGCCGAACTGGGCGATCCCGCGCACACCAGCCTGGTCCGGCAGTTCTCCACCATCGCCCGGCGCCAGATGCGGCTGATCGTCTCCGACCGCGGGTATTTCGTCTTCCTCGCGCTGCTGCCGTTCATCATGGGGTCGTTGTCCATGTCGGTGCCCGGCGACGTCGGGTTCGGCATCCCGAACCCGATGGGCGCCGCCCCCAACGAGCCCGGCCAGATCCTGGTCCTGCTCAACGTCGGCGCGGTGTTCATGGGGACCGCCCTGACCATCCGCGACCTCATCGGTGAACGCGCCATCTTCCTGCGCGAACAGGCGGTCGGCCTGTCCACGTCGGCGTACCTGTTGGCCAAGGTCTGCGTGTACACCGTCTTCGCGATCGTCCAGTCGGCGATCGTCAGCGTCATCGCGGTGCTCGGCAAGGGCGCCCCGACGCAGGGCGCCGTGGCGCTGGGCAAGCCGGGCCTGGAGTTGTTCGCCGACGTCGCGCTGACGTGCGTCGCGTCGGCGATGCTCGGGCTGGCCCTGTCGGCCGTGGCCAAGTCCAACGAGCAGATCATGCCGCTGCTGGTGGTGGCGGTCATGTCGCAGCTGGTGTTCTCCGGTGGGATGATTCCCGTGACCGCGCGCATCGGGCTGGATCAGATGTCGTGGGCCACGCCGGCGCGGTGGGGCTTCGCGGCGTCGGCGTCGACCGCCGACCTGACCAAACTGGTGCCCGGCCCGCTGACCCCGAAGGATGCGCATTGGCGGCACACCCCGGCGACGTGGTGGTTCGACGTCGGCATGCTGTTCGCGATCAGCGCCGTGTACCTGGGGTTCGTGCGCTGGAAGATCCGCCTCCGCGGCGGCTGAGCGCGCCTGTTCAGGCGCCCTTGCGGACCATCTGGTCGGCCGCGGCTCGCATGCGGTCGGACAGTTGCAGCAGACCGTGCTCGCCCACGCCCATTGGCAGCGTGTACGCGAGCTGCCGCAATTCGACGGCGTAGTTGCGCAGGTCTTCGCGGAGGCGCATCTCAACAGTGGGCATGACTTCTCCCTCAGGCCGGAACTGGGCGGCGTCCCTGGTCCGCGTCGACCAGCCGATCCGAGAATCTTCGCAGCCCGCCCGCGTATCCGCGAGAGCGCCGATGTGTTTTAACGGGAGTTTGACAGCGCGTTTACAGCGGGGCCGTCGACCGGCGGGGGGCCGCCCAGCGTAACGCTACGGCGAAATCCCGGGCGCATTCTCGCCGTGGCGTTACGCTGGCGCTGCTTGGTGTAAGGCTGGCAGAAGGGCACAGGCGCCGGAATGGATTTCGAACTCGACGCGGGGCAGCGCGCCTGGCTCACCGAGATTCGCGAATTCCTGCGCGAGAACGTGACCCCGCAATTGCGGGCCGAGCTCGCCGAGCACGACCTGGAATATCCCCGGGGCGAGGTCGCCCGGTTCCGGCGCAAGATCGGCGAGCGGGGCTGGTTCGGGCTGAACTGGCCGCGTGAGTACGGCGGTCTGGGGCTGGGCGCGATGAACCTGCACCTGCTGATGAGCGAATTCGAATATTGGGGAGTGCCCGGCCCGGACCTGACGGTGACGTCGGTGGCGCCGATGATCATGCGGCACGGCACCGAGCGCAACAAGACCGAGTGGCTGCCCCCGATCGCCCGCGGCGAAATGATCTGCGCCGTCGGCTATTCCGAGCCCGAGGCGGGGACCGACCTGGCGGCCCTGCGGACCAGCGCCACCCGTGACGGCGACGAATGGGTGATCAACGGCACCAAGATCTGGAACAGCGGCGCCCAGCGCGCGACACACGAATGGCTCTGTGTCCGCACCGATCCCGGCGCCGCCCGGCATCGGGGCATCTCGGTCATCATCGTGCCGATTGACAGCCCGGGCGTCGAAATCCGCCCGCTCTACGCCTGGTCGGGATACCGCACCAACGAGGTGGGGTTCCGTGACGTGCGAGTGCCGGCCACCAATCTGATCGGCGAGGTCAATCACGGCTGGACCTACATCACCGGCGCGCTCGATCTCGAACGCGGCGCGCTGACCAACGCCGGCGACTTGCGTCGCGCCGTCGAGGAGTTGCGCGAGCTGGCGGGCAGCCCGCGCCGCGACGGCACCGTGCCCGCCGACGATCCGTCGCTGCGCCGCCGCCTGGCGCAGGCGGCGGCCGACGTCGCGGTGGCCACCCTGATGGGCTACGAGGCGGCGTCCATCCTCGACAGCGGCGTCATCCCCACCGTCGAAGTGAGCGTCGAGAAGGTGTTCACCAGCGAGCTGCGCCAGCGCATCGCCGACCTGGCGCTCGACCTCCTCGGCCCGGACGGCCTGTTGGCGCATCGCAGCCAACAGGCCCCGCTGGCCGGCAAATTCGAGCGGCTTTACCGGGCCGCCCCGCTGATGCGCTTCGGCGGCGGTACCAACGAGGTGCTGCGCGACATCATCGCGCAGCGCGGGCACGCGATGCCGTCCTACGGACGCTGACTTTGGGCCTCGCGCAGCACCGATGAAGACGATCCCCACCGCCGAGCAGCGCGCGTTCGCCGCGGCGCTGCGCGCGCTGCTGGCCGCCGAAAACCCGATCACGCTGGTGCGCGCCCTCGGCGAACCCGGCGCCGAGCGCAGCACCCCGGCGCTGTGGAAGGCGCTGGCCGACGCGGGCGTCTTCGGCCTCGCGATCGGCGAGGAGTACGGCGGGGCCGGCGGCTCCCTCGACGATCTGGCCGTCTTCTCCACCGAGGCCGGCCGCGCCCTGTGCCCGACGACGGTGCACAGCAGCGTGCTCGCCGCGCTGGCCGTCGACCAACTCGGCTGCCCGGAACTCAAGGCGCGCTGGCTGCCGCCGCTGGTGTCCGGGAGCGTGCGGGGCACCACCGCGCTGCACAATGCCCGCGACGCCGCCGTCGTCACCCCGGTGCTGCGCGCCGATCCCGACGCGCACCGCTGGCGGCTCACCGGAACCGCGGACTACGTCCTCGATGCCGACGTCGCCGATGTCCTAGTGGTGTCCGCCGCGGCCGCCGCGCGCACGCTGGCCTTCGTCGCCGACGTCCGGGCCGGTGGTGTCGGCGTCGAACCGCTCGACATGGCCGGCGGCGTCCGCGCATTCACCGTGCGCTTCGACGACGTGCGGGCCGACGCGGCGCTCGATGGGATCACCGCGGCATCGCTGCGCCGGCTGGCCAACACCGCCGTGGCGCTGGGATCACTCGACCTGGTGGGCGTCGGACAGGCCGTGCTGGAGCGCACCGTCGACTACACCAAGCTGCGCCACCAATTCGGCCGGCCCATCGCGTCGTTTCAGGCCGCCCAGCATCTCGTCGCCGACATGCACATCGCCCTGGCGGCCGCGCGACTGGCCGCGCACGCGGCGGTGTTCTGGCTGGGGCGCGGACGCGTCGCGAGCCGTGAGACGGCCATCGCGCGCATGCACGCGGCCACCGCGGCGCGGCTGATCACGCTGGACGCCCACCAATTGCACGGCGGCATGGGCTACGTCACCGAGACCGACCTGCATCTGTTCAGCGAGCGGGCCAGGCTGGGTTCGACATTCGGCGGCGGGGCCGACGTCGCCGCGGGCTGGCTGCAGCGCAGCATGGACGACGAAGGGGAGTGCGGTTGAGCGAGGACAGTTTGATCGATGCGGAATCGGCGGCGCGGGTGGGCACCGTCGCGGCGTCGGCGACCGGTGAGGTGAACCGGCGCGACTGGCAGCGTTGGGCGGCGGCGGTCGGCGACCACAACCCGCTGTATTTCGACCCGGATTACGCCCGGGCCAACGGATACCGCGACATCATCTGCCCTCCGTTGTTCCTGCAGTACGCCATCCTCGGCGTCTCGCCGCTGCAGTCGCTGCGTCCCGACGGGTCGTCCGGCGCGGTCTCCGGCAGCCTGGCGTTCCCGCGCGCCCCCAAGCGGATGGCCGGCGGCGAGAGCTTCACGTTCCACCTGCCCGCCTATCACCGCGACGAGATCGAAATGGTGCGCACCATCTCCTCGATCGTCGAAAAACAGGGCCGCTCCGGCAGATTCGTCCTCGTCACCTGGCACACGGTGTACCGCAATCAGGATCGCGACCTGCTGGCCGAAGCGTCGACCTCGATGATCGCCCGCCCGTAGAAAGGCCCCGGTGCGCCATGACCGATCAGCAACCGTTTTTCGACGACATCGCCGTGGGCGAACACATTCCCGCGCTGACCGTCACCGTCGACGAAACGCAGATGTTCTTCTTTTCCGCCGCCACCTACAACGGCCACCGCATTCACTACGACAAACAGTGGGCGCGCGACACCGAGGGCTACGACAACGTCCTGGTGCACGGCCCGCTGCAAGCGGCGCTGCTGGCCCGCGCCCTCGGCGACTGGATCGGCGGACGCGGCCGGCTGGTGTCCTTTTCGGTGCAGAACCGGGCGATCGCGTATCCCGGCGAATCGCTGAGCTTCGGCGGCGAGGTCACCGGTAAACGGCTGAGCGACACCGGGACCGGGCTGGTCGATCTCGTCATCGCCGGGCGCCGCGACGACACGATCCTGATGCCCGGCATGGCCACGGTCGAGTTGCCGATCCGGAGAACCGAGCCGTGACCGGGCTGCGCGGTGAGGCCGCCATCGTCGGCATCGCGGAGTTGCCGGCGCAGCGCCGCCCCACCCGGGCGCCGCTGTTCACCCTGGACCAGTACGCGGTGCTGGCCAAGCTGGCGATCGAGGACGCCGGGGTGGATCCCGGCCGTGTCAACGGCCTGCTGACCCACGGCATCGCCGAATCGGCCATGTTCGCGCCGGCCACGCTGTGCGAATACCTAGGCCTCGCACTAGATTTCGGCGAGCGCGTCGATCTGGGCGGGGCGACGTCCGCCGGGATGATCTGGCGCGCCGCGGCGGCCGTCGAACTCGGCATCTGCGAGGCGGTGCTGGCCGTGGTGCCCGGGTCGGCGGCGGTGCCGCGGTCCGAGCGGCGACCCGCGCCCGACCCGAATTGGTATGGGGCGTCGTCGAACAACTACGGCTCGCCGCAGGCCGAGTTCGAGATCCCGTACGGCAACGTGGGCCAGAACGCGCCGTACGCACAGATCGCTCAGCGCTACGCGGCCGAATTCGGCTACGACCCCGCCGCGGTCGCCAAGATCGCCGTCGACCAGCGCACCAACGCGGGCGCGCACCCCGGCGCGGTTTTTCACGGCACCCCCATCACGGTCGGCGACGTGCTGGACAGCCCGATGATCGCCGACCCCATTCACATGCTGGAGACGGTGATGCGGGTGCACGGGGGAGTGGGCGTGCTGATCGCCAACGCCGACCTCGCCCGCCGCGGCCGCCACCGCCCGGTGTGGATCAAGGGCTTCGGCGAACACATCGCCTTCAAGACCCCGACCTACGCCGAGGACCTGCTGTCCACCCCGATTGCGCGCGCCGCCGACCGGGCCTTTGCGATGGCCGGGCTCGACCGATCCGACGTCGACGTCGCGTCGATCTACGACTGCTACACCATCACGGTGCTGATGAGCCTCGAGGACGCCGGATTCTGCGCGAAAGGCCAAGGCATGTCGTGGGTCAACGAGCACGACCTGACCTACCGCGGCGACTTCCCGCTCAACACCGCCGGCGGCCAGCTGTCCTTCGGGCAGGCCGGCATGGCCGGCGGCATGCACCACGTGGTCGACGGCGCGCGCCAGATCATGGGCCGGGCCGGCGACGCGCAGGTACCCGACTGCCACACCGCGTTCGTCACCGGCAACGGCGGCATCATGAGCGAACAGGTCGCGCTGCTCCTGCGGGGGGACTGAAGATGAGCCGGCCCATCCCCGAGCCCACACCCGTCTCGCAGCCCTTCTGGGACGGCCTGGCCCAGCACCGGATCCTGGTGCAGTACTCGCCGTCGGCACGGCGCTACGTGTTCTATCCGCGCACCCTGGCCCCCGGAACCCTGGCCGACGACCTGGAATGGCGCGAAATCGACGGTGCCGCAACGCTATACACGTTCACGATCGCCCGCCGGCCCACCGGCCCACCATGGGCCGACGCGCTCCCGCAGCTGCTCGCGGTGGTGCAATGGGATGCCGGACCGAAGTTCAGCACCGAGTTGGTCGACGTCGACCCGGGCGACATCCGCATCGGGATGCGGGTCCAGCCGGTGTTCTACGATCTGCCTGAAGGGGGCATCACCCTGCTGAAGTATCGGCCCGCATGACCTCGACGGTGAGGTCGGAGGTGCACATGGACGACGTCATCGTCATCGGCGCCGGGTTCGCCGGGCTCTACGCCGTGCACCGGGTCGCCTCCTCGGGCCTGTCGGTCACCGCCCTCGAGGCCGCCCCCGACGTGGGCGGCACCTGGTACTGGAACCGCTATCCGGGTGCGCGCTGCGACGTCGAAAGCGTGGACTACTCCTACTCATTCGACGAAGAACTGCAGCGGAGCTGGCAGTGGAGCGAACGCTTCGCCGCCCAGCCGGAGATCCTGGCCTACCTGCGCCACGTCGCCGACCGCTTCGATCTGCGCCGCCACTACCGATTCGGGGTCGACGTCATCGGTGCCACCTTCGACGGGGGCCGCTGGCACGTCGACACCGCGACCGGCGACAGTTACGCCGCACAGTTCCTGGTATGCGCGACCGGCTGCCTGTCGGCGCTGAATCGTCCCGATATCCCCGGCGCCGAGGACTTTTCGGGACAGGTTTACTTCACGGCCGCGTGGCCGCGCGAAGACCCGGAGCTGCGTGGCAAGCGGGTGGGCCTGATCGGCACCGGATCGTCCGGCATCCAGGTGGCCCCGATCATCGCCGCCAGCGCCGAAAACCTGGTGGTATTCCAGCGATCCGCGAATTACACCATCCCGATGCCGAACCGGCCGTGGTCGGCCGAGGAGCAGCGAGAAATCCAGGAGCGGTATCCCGAGCGCCGCCGGGCCTCGGCCTACGCGGCGGCGGGCACCCCGCACGGCACCTACCACAAGAACGCCCTCGACACCGAACCGCACGAGCGCAACGAAGCGCTGTGGCAGCGTTGGCGCGAAGGGGGCGTGCTGTTCGCCAAGACCTTCCCCGACCAGACCAGCGACCTGGCCGCCAACGACATCGCGAGGACGTTCGCCGAGCAGCGGATCCGCGAGATCGTCCACGATCCCACCGTCGCAACCGATCTCATCCCGGTCGATCACCCGATCGGAACGAAACGCATCTGCACCGACGACGGCTACTACGCCACCTTCAACCGCGACAACGTTCGGCTGGTGAACCTGCGCCGCGAGCCCATCGAGGCGATCACCGCCGAGGGCGTGCGCACCAGCGCGACGACCTACCCGTGCGACGTGCTGATCTTCGCGACCGGCTTCGACGCCATGACCGGCGCGCTGACCCGAATCGATCCGAAAGGCCCCCGGGGACAACGACTGCGCGACATCTGGGCCGACGGCCCGGTCACCTTCCTCGGCCTGATGGTGCCCGGTTTGCCCAACCTGTTCACCATCAGCGGGCCGGGCAGCCCGTCGGTGCTGGCCAACATGGTGCTGCACGCCGAGGTCCAGGTCGACTGGGTGGTCGACCTGGTGCGGGCCGCGCGGCGCCTCGGTGTGGCCGAGGTCGTGCCGCGCCACGACGCGGCGATCGCCTGGACCGAACACGTGGCCCAAGCGGCCGAGCGCACGCTGTTCCCCAGGGCGGCATCGTCGTGGTACCTGGGCGCCAACATCGAGGGCAAGAAGCGGGTCTTCATGCCCTACATCGGCGGTTTCGGCACCTATCGGCGGCACTGCGACGAAGTGGCCCAAAACAACTACGCGGGGCTGGTGTTCACCAGCCGATGACGACGTCGAAGAGGAAGTGAACCCGTGGTCGAGACGGTCCAACAGCTACTGCGGCAACGTCGCCACGACGACACCCCGGCGCTGGTTCACGGCGAGCGGACCTGGACCTGGCGCGAGCACCTCGCCGAAGCCGAGGCGGAGGCCGCCGCGCTGATCGCGCTCGCCGACACCGCACGGCCGCTGCATGTCGGCGCCGTACTGGGCAATTCCCCGGCCATGTTGCGCGCGATGGCCGCGGCCGCGCTGGGCGGCTACGTGTTGTGCGGGATCAACACCACGCGGCGCGGGCCGGGATTGCTGGCCGACATCCGGCGCTCCGACTGCCAGCTACTGCTCGCCGACCCGGAGCACCTGGAACTCCTGAACGGGTTGGACCTCAACGGCATTCAGGTGATCGATGTGGCCGGCGGCCGCTACGCCGACGCCGTCGCTTCCGCGCCACCGCTGGTTGCGCATCGCGAGGTGACCGCCGCCGACACCCTGATGATGATCTTCACCTCGGGCACCAGCGGTGACCCCAAGGTGGTGCGGTTCGCCCACGGCATGGCGATCATGTGCGGTGCCAGCCTGATCTTCCAGTACGACGTCACCGCCGACGACGTCTGCTACCTGTCGATGCCGCTGTTTCACTCCAACGGCGTCGCCGCCGGCTGGGCGGTCGCCATCGGCAGCGGGGCCACCATGGTGCCGGCGCGGTTTTCGCCGTCCCGCTTCCTCGACGACGTCCGTCGCTATCGCGTCACCTACCTGAACTACGTCGGCAAGCCGCTGGCGCTGATCCTGTCCACGCCCGAGCGCCCCGACGACGCCGACAACACCCTGCGGGTGGCCTTCGGCAACGAGGCCACCGACCGCGACATCGCCGAATTCGCAAGGCGTTTCGGGTGCCGGGTCGTCGACAGCTTCGGTTCGAGTGAATTCGCGGTGATCGTGGTGCGCGAAGACGGCACCCCACCCGGCTCCATCGGCAAGCCGTACCCGGGGGTAAGCATCTACAACTCGACGACACTGCGGGAATGCGAGCCCGCGAAGTTCGACGCGCACGGGGCGCTGACCAATTTCGACCAGGCCGTCGGTGAACTCGTCAACACCCAGGGGGCGGGGCCCTTCGCCGGCTACTACAACGATCCGGGCGCCACCGCGGAGCGGATGCGGCACGGGATGTACTGGTCGGGCGACCTGGCCTATCGCGACGACGACGGCTGGATCTACCTGGCCGGGCGCACCGCCGACTGGATGCGGGTGGACGGGGAGAACCTGGCCGCCGGGCCGGTCGAGCGAATTCTGGCGCGACTGCCCGACGTCAGCCAGGTCGCCGTCTACGCCGTTCCCGACGACCGGGTCGGCGACCAGGTGATGGCCGCCCTGGTGCTGCGGCCCGGTGCCCAGCTCAGCCCCGACGACTTCGCGAAATTCCTTGCCGCGCAGCCGGATCTGTCACCGAAGGCGTGGCCGCGCTACGTGCGGATCAACGATCAGCTGCCCGCGACCGCGACCAACAAGATCCTCAAGCGGGCGCTGATCGCCGCGGGTGTCACCGCACAGGACGGGTTGTTGTGGACGCGCGCCGCACGCGGCACCAGTTATGCGCCGGTGAGCGAAAACGCCGTCGGTCGTGCGGCCCCCAGCGTCTCAGGCGCATGAACCGGGCCTCAGCCCGCTTCCTCGACGGGCGCGGGCTGGGGTGCCTCCCCGAACCGCGCCAGCACCAGCGTTGCGGACACGGCGACGGCGAACCCCGCGATCACCAGCCAGCCCAACCCGGCGCGCGCGGTGTCGCCCAACCACACCACCCCGACGAACGCCGGTGCCAGCGTTTCGCCGACCACCATGCCGGCGACGGCCGTTGTCACCGATCCGCGGTGCAACGCGGAGGTGAGCAACAGGAAACCCGCGGCCCCGCCGGCGGCCGCCGCGTACAGCGCCGGGTTGGTGTAGAACGCCCGTTTGGTGGGATCGATCGCCTCGATCAGCCGCACACCCACCTCGACGACGCCGAAGCCGCTTCCGGCGGCCAACCCCAGCGCGAGGGCTCGCGCGCGGTCGGGCAATCGCCCGGCCGCGGCGCCGCCGAGGAAGATCGCGGCCACCACCCCCAGCAGCGCCCAGCCGAGCCCGGCCGGGGCGTGCCGAAAGTGGCCCGGCCCGGCGGCCAGGGCGAGGGCGACCAGGCTGAGGCAGACCACCCCGACGGCCGTCCATTCCGCCGGCGACAGCCGCGCCGACAACACCCAGGCGGCCACCACGCCGGTCACCGCGATCGAGGCGGCCAGCGCCGCCGCGACGACATAGATGGGCACCAAGCGCAGCGCGGCGACTTGGAGCGCAAACCCGGCGACGTCGAGCCCGACCCCGGCCAGATAGCGCCATTGCCGCACGGCGCGCAACAGCAGGACGGCGTCGACACCCGAGCCGCTGCCGGCTTCCACCGAGCGGGTTCCGGCCGCCTGCAGCACGGTCGCCGTCCCGTAACAGAGCGAGCAGCCCAGCGCGAGGAGGAAGCCGATCAGCACACCCACCGACATTAGGCGCCGCTGCACAGCCGAACAAACGTTTGGGCATCGCGCACCCGGGGCACCTCAGAGGTATCTGACGCAACAGCCCTAACGCGAGTACACCGCAGCCAGTGAACGGCTATGTCTGGCCTATGCGCGCGTTTGGCACATGTTTAACCATGTGCAACAACAGAATTCAATTCGATGTTTGGTGTCGGTGTACAACTGTGTACTCTAGTGGACATGGCTGAACGCGGCGCCGAGCCCAACGTCCCATGGGGGCGGCGGTTGTTCCTGCGCGCGGTGCGACGGTTGTTCAGCCCGTTGCAGCCCGACGACTACCTCGAGATGATCAACCCGCTGTGGACCACCAAGGAGCTGCGCGGGAAGGTCGAAGGCATCGAGGCGCAGGGCTCGGAAGCGGCCAGCGTCCTGATCCGCCCCGGATACGAATGGCCCGGCCACAAGCCCGGTCAGTACGTGCGGCTCGGGGTGGTGATCGACGGCGTCTACCATTGGCGCGCCTACTCGCTGACCTCGGATCCCAGGCCGGAAGACGGTCTGATCAGCGTGACGCCGAAGAGGGTCGACGGCGGCGCCGTGTCGCCGTATCTCGTGCACAAGATTCAACCGGGCGACCTGGTGCGGCTGGGCGAAATCGAAGGCGTGTTCACGCTGCCCGAGCCCCTGCCGGACAAGATGCTGTTCATCAGCGCGGGCAGCGGCATCACGCCGATCATCAGCATGCTGCGCGACCTCGATCATCGCGACGAAATGCGCGACGTGCTGGTCATTCATTCCGCGCGGACCCGCGAGCAGGCCATGTTCCTACCGGCGCTGGAAGAGCTCGAGAAACGCCACGAGGGGATGCGGCTGGATCTGCGCCTCACCTCCGAGCAGGGCCGATTCACGCCCGGCGACCTGGACGAAGCGTGCCCAGACTGGCGTGAGCGCGAGGCATTCTGCTCGGGTCCCGGGGAAATGCTCGACGCTCTGATCGAACATTGGGAAGAGCACGGCGACTGCGACCGCCTGCACTTCGAGCGGTTCCAACCGAAGATCGGCGGCGACGCCAACGCCGGCGAGGGCGGCGTCGTTTGCTTCCTCGACAGCGACAAGGAAGTCGAATGTGACGGCGGCACATCGATTCTCGAGGCCGGCGAGAAGGCCGGTCTCAACCTTGCCTATGGCTGTCGCATCGGAATTTGCCATACCTGCGTCGGGACGCTGAAGTCGGGCAAGCTGCGTGACCTGCGCTCGGGTGACGTGATCGAACCGACCGGACAGGACGTCCGAATCTGCATCAACACCGCCGAGGGCGACGTCGAACTCGAACTCTGATCGAAAGGAGCGGCTCGTGACAACTGCCGTGAAGAATGCCGCTGACAATCCGCTCGGCCGCTTGAGCGAACAAGAACTGGAAAAGCTTGCCAAGGAATTCGACGCGATTCACGACGAAGTGTTCGCCGACCTCGGCGACCGCGACCGCCGCTACATCAAGAACGTCATCTCGGCGCAACGACAGATCGTGGTGGCCGGCCGGATCTTGTTGCTGGCATCCCGGTCGAAGACCGCGTGGCTGCTGGGCACCGCGTGTCTGTCCATGGCCAAGATCCTGGAGAACATGGAGATCGGCCACAACGTGATGCACGGCCAGTGGGATTGGATGAACGATCCCGACATCCACTCCTCGGTGTGGGATTGGGACACGGCGTCGACTGCGGAGTCGTGGAAGCACTCGCACAACTACATCCATCACACCTTCACGAACATCCTGGGCAAGGACAAAGATCTCGGCTACGAGATCATGCGGATCGACCCCAACCAGAAATGGGCGCCGCGGTATCTGGGCCAGCCGATCTACAACCTGCTCCTCACGCTGCTGTTCGAGTGGGGCGTGGCGGTCCACGACATGGACATCGATGCCATCCGCAAACGCGAGAAGCCGTGGTCGGAGGTGCGCAAGGACCTGAAAGGCATCGGGGTCAAAGCCCGGGCGCAGATCGTCAAGGACTACCTCGGCTGGCCGTTGATCAGCGCCGGGGCGTTCGGGCTCACCCAGTTGGCGTTGGGCGGCCGGCTCGAACAGCCGTCGCGGTCCCGCATCGCCAGGAGGCTTCGGCGGGTGTCCACGGGCGGCCGCGCCGGCGCCGCCGCGGGCTTCCTCGACAAAGTCGCACCCGGCGTCGAAAGCACCTACCTGCGCACCCTGGCCGCCGACGCGCTGGCCAATGTCATCCGCAACGTGTGGGCGCACGCCATCATCTTCTGCGGCCACTTCCCGGACCAGACCTACACCTTCACGCCGGAAGAGGTCGAGGACGAGACGCGCGGCGGCTGGTACGTGCGTCAGCTGCTCGGCGCCGCCAACATCGACGGCAGCCCGCTGTTCCACATCATCAGCGGCAACCTCGGCTATCAGGTCGAGCACCACCTCTACCCGGACATGCCGAGCAGCCGATACTCGGAGATCGCGCCGCAGGTCAAAGAGATCTGCGAACGCTACGAGCTGCCCTACAACTCCGGCCGCTTCTCGAAGCAGTGGGCGATGGTGCACCGCAGCATCTTCCGGCTGGCGTTCCCGGGCGGAAAGCCCCGGCCGAAGCCCGGTCCGTACCACGGCAACGTGCATCGGCCCGATCCCGAGCGGCTCAGCGAGGGCACCCGGTCGCGCGACCGGGTGCCCGCCGAGCATCCCTCCGCCGGTCCCGAACACGACTCCGGTGGCGTCGAGGTGCAGCCGCCGCCGCGGGGCAAGGACTGACCCGCACCCACCGCGCGCCGCCGAACTGAACCCAATTCGCTGCCCCGTCGTGGATCATCATCGATGGCACGGTAAACGCGGTCGGTGACCGCGGGTGAGGGGCGAATGAAGCCGACGCGCACGACCGGCACACCCGCCACCGATGACCTCGAAGCGACGAGAGATCCGGGCGGCCCATGCGCCCGGCTGTGGCGCAGCCCGCTGCGCGGACCCTGGCTGACCTCGGTGTTCGGTTCGGTGCTGTTGATGACGCTGCCGATCGTCATCCTGACCGGGCTACTGTCCTACATCGCCTACGGGCCGCGGCTCGGCCAGGCCATCCCCGCCGACGTCGGCTGGCTCAAGCTGCCGACCTTCGATTGGCCTACCCGTCCGTCGTGGTTGTATCGCCTGACCCAGGGGCTGCACGTCGGGCTCGGGCTGGTTCTCATCCCGGTGGTGCTGGCCAAACTGTGGTCGGTGATCCCGCGGCTGTTCGTGTGGCCGCCCGCCCGGTCCATAGCCCAACTGCTGGAACGGGTTTCGCTGCTGATGCTGGTCGGCGGCATTCTGTTCGAAATCGTCACCGGCGTGCTGAACATCCAGTACGACTACATCTTCGGATTCAGCTTCTACACCGCGCACTATTTCGGTGCCTGGGTGTTCATCACCGGCTTCGTCATGCACGTCGCGATCAAGGGCCCGCGGATGTGGGCCGGCCTGCGCTCGATCTCACCGCGTGACGTCCTGCGCACCGGACGTGCCGGCACCAGAGCCCAGGCATTTGAACCGGACGGGCTGGTCGCCCCGGAACCGCGCCCCGCGACCATGAGCCGTCGGGGCGCTCTCGCGTTGGTGGGCGGTGGCGCGCTGTTCATGGCGGTCATCACGGCGGGCCAGACGCTGGGTGGCTATGCCCGGCCGGCCGCGCTGCTGCTGCCGCGAGGGCGCACCCGCGGGTCCGAGCCCAACGGCTTCGAGGTCAACCGGACGGCGGCCGCCGCCGGCATTTCCGCCCGGGACACGGGGGAGGGCTGGCGGATAACCCTGACCGGCGGCCCCCGGCCGGTGGCGCTGGATCGCGCGGCCCTGCTGGCCATGCCGCAGCACACCGCCGTGCTGCCGATCGCCTGCGTCGAAGGCTGGTCGACCACCCAAACGTGGACCGGCGTGCGACTGGCCGACCTCGCCCGACTGGCCGGCGCGCCCGCACCGGACTCCGCGCGAGTGTCCTCGCTGGAACGATCCGGCGCCTTCGCCGCCGCCACACTGCAACGCAACCAGGTGCTGCACCCGGACGCGCTGCTGGCGCTGCGGGTGAACGGCGCCGAACTGTCCCCGGATCACGGCTTTCCCGCGCGCATCGTCGTGCCCGCGCTGCCCGGCGTGCACAACACGAAATGGGTGGCTTCCATCGCTTTCCGGGCGGCCGGGCATGCGTAGCGCGTTCACCAGGATCTACGGATCGCACCCGCTGCACCTGCTGACCATGATCGCCGGCTTTGCGCTGTTGGGCTACGTCGTCGTCGTCATCAGACCGGCCACCCTGTGGAACCCGCACGTCTGGTGGCAGTCGATCATCGTCTGGTTCGCCGCGGCGATCGTCACCCACGATCTGGTGTTGTTTCCCGTCTACGCCTGCGCCGACCGGCTGCTGTCCCGCGCCCGCGCCCAGGCGTCACCGCAGCGTGCCGACGCCGGGGTGCCGGTGCTCAATCATCTGCGGGTACCGGCGCTCGGTGCGGGCCTGACGCTGCTGGTGTTCCTGCCCGGCATCCTCGGGCAGGGCGCCTCCACCTACCGGGCCGCCACCGGTCAGACCCAAGACCCGTTTTTCGGCCGGTGGCTGCTGTTGACCGCCGCGATGTTCGCGGTCAGCGCCGGGATCTACGCCGCGCGCCTGGCGATGGGCCGCCGGCGGACGCGGCCACGCCGCGTCTAGCCGCCGAGACGCTGCCCCGCCGGTTCCGCGCCGAGGTAGCCGCCCGACCTGCGCAATCACCGGCCGCCAACTACTGTTCTGCCCTGTGGGCACCCCGGGCGCCAAGACGCGAGCCGCGCTGTGCGGTTGTGTGACCGCGCTCGTCGTCGCGGTGGGTTTCTCGCCCGGCGCCGCGCCGGCCGCCAGCGCCTCGTCGTCGGTCGTGACGCCCGCGCCGCCGGCTCCCGGCGGCGCCCTGCCGGTGCACCCCATCGGGGGAGGCGGCGGCTGCATCATCGGCCTCAATTGCGGCTGCGCGCGCAACGCCACCTGCCCCTCCCCACACCCGCGCCGGCCGAGCGCCGACAAGAACCAGCACGCCGCGGGCCACGCCGATTCCGGCCAGCGTCTCAGTCAAACTGGTTGCGGTAGTGTCGAATTCGCGCCAGATGAACGCCGGCCCGCCATGGTCGACGTAGGCGTGGCGCTCCGGGGTGCGTTCGGCGTTTCGCCGCACCGCATCCGAAAGTGTCGACCCGCTCCACCAGCCGGCGGCATGAAAGCGGGCCGACTCCTCGTCGGTAAATGCCGGCGAACCCACGGGTTTCAGCCCACCGGCGCTCATCACCAAATGATAGGAAAGCCACCCGCGGGTTCGGCGCTAGGGATTCGGCGGGGCGGGCGCGGCGTGCTGGTTCTTGTCGGCGCTCGTCGTCGCGGTGGGTTTCTCGCCCGGCGCCGCGCCGGCCGCCAGCACCCCGTCCTCGGTCGTGACGCCCGC
>NZ_LZMG01000300.1:0-22227 GCF_001673615.1 Mycobacterium sp. 1245499.0 | reverse complement strand
TTCCGCCATCCGATCCCGCGTGCGGGCCAAGGCCCGGTCACCCTGCTCGGCGACGCCGCGCACACGATGCCGCCCACCCTGGCTCAGGGCACCAACCAGGCGTTGCTCGACACCATGGTGCTGTGCGGGGCACTGGCGGGCGTGCGTCGTGCGACAAACGTTCGCGGCGAAGATGTTTCGCGTGCGTTGCGGTCCTACGAGAAGACCCGGCGCCGGCGGGTCATGGCCGTGTCGTGGGCGGCGTCGTTGCCGGTGTCGCATGGTGAGCGCGTGCTCAGACCGGCAGCCCTGATCTCGGACCGGCTGCAGACCTCGGCGCTGACGACGTTTCTGCGCTTGACGAGCCATCGCCGGATGTCCGCTCAAATCAGCCGAAACTTGGGGGTAGTGGCGAAGATCCCGTCGAGCCCGTGAACGAACCGGCCGAATCCGTAAGGGTGCGAGGCGATTTCGACTTGCCCTCGCGCTGGCTCTGGCTGTTGAAGTGGTGCGTGCTGGCCCTGCCGCACTACCCGATCCTGATCCTGCTCTACCTGGTGTATCCGCTCTCGACCGTGGCCGCGGGCGTAGTGATCCTGTGCACCGGGCGGTATCCGCGGCCGCTCTTCGAGTTCAACGTCGGGGTGCTGCGCTGGTCGTGGCGCGTGATGAACTACCGATTCCCGATGAACAGCACGGACAAGTACCCGCCGTTCACCCTTGCGTCCCGGCCCGACTACCCCGGAGACCTTACCGTCGACTACCCGGACCGGCTGAAAAACTGGGCGGTGCTGGTGAAGTGGCTGCTGGCGATCCCGCAGGTCCTGCTGTGCTGGTCGATGGAGGCGCCGCTACAGGTGCTCTGCGTCATCTCCGCGGTGGCGCTGTTGTGCACCGGAACCATCCCGCAGGGCATGTTCGATCTGCTGATGGGCATGGTGCGCTGGCGCTACCGGGTGGCGGTGTACGTGTCGTTGATGCGCGACGAATATCCGCCGTTCCGAATGGATCTGGGCGGCCGATGACGCTCCGGCAATTCCTGTTCCTGCATGTGTACCGGGTCGGCCAGCCGGTTTTCGACCGGTTGTTCTACCACCGGTATCGGCGGGCCGCCCTGAGCAACGCGACCGGCCGGCTGTTGATGCTCGGCCTGGGGCCGGGAACAGACCTGAAGTTTCTGCCCGCGGCGGTGACGTCGGTCGCCGCGGTGGAACCCGAGGCGACGTTTCGGCGGATGGCCAGGCGGCTCGCGCAACGCCGTGGCATCGCGGTGGACCTCGTCGAGGGCGTCGGTGAAGCGATTCCGTTCCCGGACAACGCTTTCGATTCCGTGCATATCGGGCTGGTGTTGTGCTCGGTCGACGACGTGGCCGCGACCCTGCGCGAGATCCGGCGGGTCCTCGTCCCCGGGGGCCGGCTCGTCGTCCTCGAGCACGTGCGCGGAGACGGCGCGACGGGCCGGTTCCAGGACCTGATCGCCCGGCCCTGGTCGTGGCTGGCGGGCGGTTGCGAGCCGAACCGGCGAACCCGCGACGCGATCGCCGCGGCCGGATTCGACACCACCGGGCTACGCAGCGTTCCGCGAACGCCGGTGCCCTTCCCGTGCAAACCCCATCTGCAGGGATTCGCCATCCTCACTCGACGCTGACCGCCTCGATGATGGACAGGTGCGCCGCACGCCGTGCCGGTGGCACCGAGCCGAGCAGGCTGATCGCGAGCGCACCGAGCGTGAAGGCCAGCGCGAGCGGACTCAGGCGAAAGCCGACCTCGAAGTTCATGATGTCCCGGCTGATGCGGCTGAACAGCCACTGGTCGGTCAGTCCGAGCGCAAGCCCCAAAACGCCCCCCACCACACCGATTCCGGCCGCCTCGGCCAGGACCATCCGCAAGGTGAATCGCCGACTGGAACCCATTGCCCGCAGCACGCCGATCTCGCGGCGGCGTTCGATCACCGACAGCGTCAACGTGTTGAGCAGTGCGACCGCGGCCACCGTCACGACGATGATCCACACCGCGTTGGCGATGAACATGCTCTGATGCAGGGGGGCCTGCAGCCCCGCCAGCGCCGCGGCACCGTCGTACACGTGGTTCGGCGCGGGCACCGCCGCGCGGACCGCGGCCACCAGGCGTTGCCGGTTCACCTTCGGCGCGGCGACGACCTGCAGCGTCGTCGCCGCCGGGCGATCGAACCACGCCCGCAGGTGATCCAGGTCGATCCCGACCGTGCCGATGACCGTCGAGAAGAACGGCACCAGGGCCAGCACGGTCGCCTCCCGTGCGCCGTGCGGCGTCTGCAGCCGCAGGGGCTCACCGGCCCGCAGGTGCAGGATCGCGCCCAGATTCTGGGTGAGCACCACGCCCCGGCCGGCGAGCACCTCGGAGCGCACTCGTTCGTCGAGCGCTCCGAACAGCGCATCGTTGCTGCCGGTGGCGAACCCGTCGAGCAGCACCCGGGTGCCGCCGACGACGGCGAATCCGAACGCGCCCTCGGTCACTCGCGCCACCCCTGGAAGCGCGGCGATCTTGCCGGAAAGGCCTTGTGGCAGAGCGTCGGTGGGGTAACTGTCCGGGGGATCTGCGCTCACCCAGACGTCGGTGTCGGCGACCGGCGCGAAGATGCTACGGGCCGACCGGATCATGTCGGCGTTCGTACCGGTGATCACGACGGTGGTGAGCACCCCGATGAGCACGGTCATCACCGTCGCCCACACGCGCCGCGGCGCGCGTTGGATCGTCGCCGCCGCGAGCGCTCCGAACGATCCGAACGTGCGCGCCGTCGCCGCCGCGGCGTTGACGATGGGCCTGGTGAGCGCGAAGCCCAGGGCGATCTGCGCGCCCAACAGGGCGGCCATCGCGACGACGGCGTAGCTGCCGCGCTGGCCGGTGACGAGCACCGCCGCCACCGCGATCACCGCAACGGCGCCGACCCCACAGGCGACGCGCAACCACCGTGGCACGACGTCGGCCGCCGAGGCGCCGACCGGGGCCAGCGCCTCGATGGGCGAAACCTTGTACACCTGGCGCGCCGCCATCGCCGAGGCCGCCACGCTGGTGAGCACCGTCACCGCGAGCGCCAGCGGTAGCGCATAGCCGGGCAGCCAGTACTCGACGCGGGCTTCGAGCCCTTGCGTCACCGCCGGGGGCAACCGGCGAATCGCGATGTGGGCCGCCACAATTCCCAACGCGGACCCGACGGCCCCGCCGATCAGGCCGAGAACCGCGGCCTCCGCGAGCATGTCGCCGACGATGGCGACGCGCCGGCCGCCGATGGCGCGCAGCATCGAGATGACGGGCCGGCGCTGGGTGATCGCCATCGTCATCGTGGTGTAGATCAAAAACGCGCCGACCACCAACGCCACCGCGGCGCCCAGCAGGGCCATGTAGTTCATCAGCTTGACCCCGTCACCGGCGCGGGCCGCCCGGAAGCTGGGGGCCGCCACGATCGCGCGACCGTTCACCGCGCCGGTGACCGCGGCGCGAACGGCTCCGAGGTCGGCGCCGGGCTTGGTGGTGATCAGTATCGAGTCGAGTTGGCCGGTGCGGCCGGCGGCGTGCTGCGCCAAGGCGAGTGGGGCGAGCACGTAGTGCCCGCCGTTGAGGTTCGCGTATTGCTTGCCCGCGAGCACGTCGGTGACCGTGACCGAGGCCGAACCCAGTTGGAACGCCTGGCCTTTCGCGTAGCCGACCCGCGGCCCGACCTGAACGCCGGACGGCGTCGCGGACAGCGCCTGCACGGGTCGGGACACCGCGTCTGTCAACGCCCCGCCGAGGGCGGCGGTGCTCGCATCGGCGCCCAGCAGCAGCACGGGCCCCGACGGCGTGGTCGCCGACGTTCGAATCATCGGCGCCGCGGTCGCCACGCCCGGGACCGCGGCCACCTCGGCCAGGATCGAGTCGGGGAATCCGGCGTCGGTGATGCCCGACACCTCGAGCGCCGCGACGCCCGCGATCCCGTCGGCCAGCCGGCTCACCGACCCGGTGATCGACCCGAAGATGCCGAATACCGCCACCAAATACGCTGCCGATACCGCCATTACGGAGATCGACGCGACCGTGCGGCGCCTGTGTACGGTGAGCTCGCGCAGGCTGAAGACCCGCAGCCTGCTCGCCGTGGCCGTGATCGCCGATCCGGGTTTCACCCGGCGCCCGCCAGCACGTCGGAGCCGACCCGACCGTCCTGCAAGGTGATCACCCGGTCGGTGGCCGCGGCCGCGTCGGCGTTGTGGGTCACCATCACCACCAGCCGGCCCGCAGCGTCCTCGTGCGCCACCTCGGCCAACAGCGCCAAAATGGACGCCCCCGTGGCGGAGTCCAGGTTTCCGGTGGGCTCGTCGGCGAGAATCAGCGGCGGGTTCATCATCAACGCGCGCGCCACCGCGACCCGTTGCATCTGACCGCCGGACAGTTCGGCCGGGCGGTGCCCGGTCCGGTCGCCGAGCCCGACGCGATCCAGCAGTCGGATCGCCTCCGGTTTGGCGGCGCCCAGCCGGACCCCGTCGAGCAGCTTGGGAATGGCCACGTTCTCCCACGCCGACAGCGTCGGCAACAGGTTGAAGAACTGAAAGATGAAGCCCACCCGGTGATGGCGAAACCGCGACTGTTGCTCGTCGCCGAGTCGCCCGATCTCCTCGCCGTCGAACGCGATCGTTCCCGAATCGGGGGAATCCAGGGCCCCGAGCAGGTGCAGCAGCGTGCTTTTCCCGGCCCCCGAGGGCCCGACGACCGACACGAACTGCCCGTCCGCCAGCCACAGGCTGACCTCGTCGAGCGCCCGCACCGTCTGACCGCCGACCCGGTACTCGCGCACCACGTTGCGCAGTTCGATGGTCATCTCAACACCACGATGGTGACCGGTGAACGGTTCATGGACGAGCAATGAACCGACCGAGTGCCTACCTCGTTCCTTCAGGCATGCCCGGCAGGTACCGGGTGGCCGACCACATCGTCGGGCACCTCGCGGCAATCGGAGTCGACCACCTCTTCGGTGTGGACGGCGCCAACATCGAGGACGTGTACGACGCCGCGCACTTCCGCCCCGGCATCGACGCCGTGCTGGCCAAGCACGAGTTCTCCGCGGCCACCATGGCCGACGGGTACAGCCGCAGCGGGGCCGGGCTGGGCGTGGTGGCCGCGACCTCGGGTGGCGCAGCGCTGAACCTGGTTGCCGGGCTGGGCGAGTCGCTGGCCAGCCGGGTGCCGGTGCTGGCGTTGGTCGGCCAGCCCGCCGCCGCGATGGACGGTCAGGGCAGCTTCCAGGACACCAGTGGCGTCAACGGGTCGCCGAACGCCGAGGCGTTGTTCTCGGCGGTGTCGCTGTTCTGCCGCCGGCTGCGTACGCCCGCCGACATCGTCGCGCTGCTGCCCCGGGCGATCGCCGCGGCACGTTGCGGCGGCCCGGCGGTTCTGTTGCTGCCCAAGGATATTCAGCAGGCGACCCTGGACTGCGCGCAGAATGGGCGGCCGGTCGAGGGCCCGCGTCCCATCGGCAATCCGGACTCGATCGCCGAAATGCTGCGCGACGCCAGCGGCCCGGTGACCATCATCGTCGGCGAGCAGGTCGCCCGCGACGACGCCCGCGCCGAGCTCGAAGCCCTGCGGGCGGTGCTGCGGGCGCGGGTGGCCACCGTGCCCGACGCCAAAGACGTCGCCGGCACACCCGGCCTCGGATCGTCGTCCGCGCTCGGGGTGACCGGCGTCATGGGCCACCCGGGCGTGGCTGAAGCGGTGGCCGGCAGCGCCGTGTGCCTGGTCGTGGGCACGCGCCTGTCGGTCACCGCGCGCACCGGGCTGGACGACGCTCTGGCGGCGGTGCCGACGGTCTCGCTCGGGTCGGCGCCGCCCTATGTGGCATGCCCGCACGTGCACACCGACGACCTGCGCGGCTCGCTGCGCATGCTGACCCAGGCGCTGTCCGGTCCGGGACGGCCCGCCAAGGTGCGGGTGCCGGGCCCGCTGCGGCCCACCGAGCTGACGCCGCCGCCCTGCGCGGGACCGGGCCTGCGGTACCGCGACGCCATGGCGGTGCTGGACCGCGTCCTGCCCGACGGGGCCGACATCGTGGTCGACGCCGGCAACACCGGCGCCGCCGCGATTCACTACCTGCCGGCACGCCGCGGCGGCAGGTTCGTCGTCGCGCTCGGCATGGGCGGCATGGGCTACAGCTTCGGGGCAGGGATCGGAATGTCGTTCGGCCGCAACAACAGTGGCCGGCCCGGCGGCCGTACCGTCGTGATCGCCGGTGACGGCGCATTCTTCATGCACGGCATGGAAGTGCACACCGCCGTGCAATATCGATTACCGATGACCTTCGTCCTGTTCAACAACAACGCGCACGCCATGTGCGTGACCCGTGAGCAGTTGTTCTATGACGACCTGTACAGCTACAACCGTTTTCGTCCCAGCCGGCTGGGGGCCGGGCTGGCGGCGATGTTCCCGGGCTTGACGTCGGTGGACGTCAACGACGTCGATGGATTCGCGGTGGCCATGGGCGCCGCGCTCGGCATCGACGGTCCGGCGGTGGTCAGCGTCGAGTGCGACGCCGACGAGATCCCGCCGTTTGCGCCGTTTCTCGCGGCTACGCACGTCAAACGCGCTGCCGCGGAGCAGATTTCGCGTGTTAAGGAGAACCAGACCAATGTCGCCGCCAGCGCTTGAGGATATCCCCGACCTGATCGATGGCGTCACCCGCATCGAAACCAGCCCCAGGGAGAAGGCCACGCCGATCATCATGGACATGATGCGGTCGGTATACCCGCACGATGAGGTCTTCGGACAGTATTGCACCGTCAACGATTACATCGACTGCCCACCCGACGAGCTGTACGAGTACATGGCCGACACCCGCAGTCTGGAGGAGTGGACCTACAGCCTGCGCGGCTTCACACCCACGGACGAACCCGGGCTGTGGCTGGCCCACGACCGGCTGGGCTCGGAAACCAAGATCTACACCCGCACCGTCGCCAACGCGCAGGCCCGGACCGTGGATTACCACTGCGCCTGGGACCAGGGCAAGCACCTGTGGATGATCTACCTGATGCGCGTCGTCGACGCGGCGACGGTCCTCGACAAGCCGGGATCGGTTGTGCTGTGGACGAATTGCCACCACCCATTCTATGATCACAACCCGTATCCCGAGACCGCGCCCGCCCAGCGCCCGGTGTGGGTCGGCGACTTCTGGGACATGTTCGGCGCCGGCCATCTGCTGGAGCTGCGCAACCTCAAGGCGATCGCCGAGTACCGCCACCGCAACGGGCTGCCGGTGACGCCCGTCTGGATGAGGTGAGCGGGCCATGGGTGGCCCAAGCGTCAGCCTGGTCGACGTCTCCACGTACCTGCCGGGTGAGCCGATCCCCGCCCACTATTACGCGCAATTCGCCGAATCCGACGACCTGCGCGACAATGTGATGTTCCGCGCGCCGAAGTTCCGCCATCACGTCGCCGCGGACGAGAGTTCCATCGACATGATCGAACGCGCCGCCCAGGGCCTGATCGACCGGCACGGGCACGACGCCGTCGCAGGCGCCGACGTGCTGATCACCCACACCCAGGTGCCCGACATGGCGTTCTACGGCCAGGGCGGTGGCATCGCGCACCGGCTGGGCATGCGACCGTCCTGGGTGCTCGACCTGAACAACGGCGGCTGCGCCGCATTCGTGTTGGCGCTCAACGTGGCTCGCAAACTGCTGGCCGCGGGCGAAGGGCACACCGCGCTGATCGCGATCGCGCAAAACGCGGCCGGCCAGTTCTTCGATCAGCCGACGATTCGCCGCAAGGCGCAGTCCGCGGTGCCCGGCGACGGCGCCGCGGTGGGGCTGGTCACGGTGGGCGGCCACTCACCCATCCTGGACATCGAGTGCCGCACCTACGGCGAGTACGCGGGTGAAATGACGCTGTCCTACGACCCGCCCCGCAAGTGGTGGCAGGCCGGTCCCGGCGAGGGCAGCATCGGTTTCACCGAAAGCAAGATCACCAAGGTGCTGGCCCGCGGCAACCGGCAGGTCCCCGAGGTGGCGCTGGCGGTGTGCGATCGAATCGGCCTGGCCGCCAAGGACATCGACCTGCTGGTCACCAACCAGCCCAATCGGGCGTTCCTGCGCAACTGGCGTGACGCGCTCGAGGTGCCGAAATCAAGACACCGTGACACGTTCGACGAGTGCGGCAACCTGTTCGGCGCCGGCATCCCGATCAACCTGGACCGCGCCGTCTCCGGTGGTCAGCTCGCGGCCGGGGACGTGGTGATGATGGCGGCGTTCGCGCATGCCGGCGACTTCGCCGGCGCGGCCGCGGTGCGCTGGGGTGGTCGAGGCTGATGCACGCGGTGCCGGGCCTGATGGACGGCGAGATCCGCGAAGCGCTGCCCAACGCGGTGGATCCGTTTGCCTTGTCGCTCAACGAGAATCCGTTTCCCCCGCTACCGGCGGTCCGTGCCGCGCTGATCCGGTCCGTTCGCGCGGCGAACCGGTATCCGGAGTTCCTGCCGGAACGGCTGCGCGACGTGATCGCCGCGCACATCGGTGTGCCCGCCGACCGGGTGGTGCTGGGTGCGGGGGCGACCGGCGTCGTGCTGCAGGCGCTGCGCGCGCTGACGTCGCCGGGTGACACGATGGCGATGGCATCGCCGACGTTCGACGGCTATCCGATCGTCGCGCAGATGGCGCGGCTCAATCCGTCACTCGTGCCGCTGGACGAGCGCGGCCACAACGACCTCGACGCGCTGGCCGACGCGGCCGCGCTGGCCCGCGTGGTGGTGGTGTGCCGGCCGCACAACCCGACCGGCACCATCGAGCCCAGGGCCGCCGTTTTCCGGTTTCTCCGCCGGGTGCCGCGCGACACCGTGGTGCTGCTCGACGAGGCCTATATCGAGTTCACCGCCGTCGAGCACCGTTTCGACGTGGCGGCGTTGGTCGCGCGTTTCCCCCACGTGGTGGTGGTGCGGACGTTCTCCAAGGCCTACGGGCTGGCGGGGCTGCGGATCGGCTACGGGGTGGCGTCGACGGAGCTGGCCCGGACGCTGTGGTCCCAGCAGCTGCCGTTCGGCATCGCGATCACCAGCTTGCTCGCGGTCGCGGCGTCGTATCACGCGGAAGATGAACTGCTGCGCCGGATCCGGTTGATCACCGCCGAACGCCGCCATCTGCGGAACCGCCTGAGCGCGATGGGGATCCACACCACCGACGCGCACGCGAATTTCATGTATCTGCCGTCCGGCGACGGGCGGTATCGGTCGTGGCGTGAGGTTTTCGGCGACAGCGGGCCGCGGGTGCGGTACTACGCGGACGGTGGCGCGCGGATCACCGTGGGCAGCCGAGCGTCGACGACGGCGGTGCTCTCGGCGTTGGGAAAGGCCACACCCGGGCGCCAAGTGCGGTAAGAAGGGGCGTGGCGCAATCACAACCGGAAAAGCGTGATCCGATCGCCGCGGCGCGGGCCAACTGGGAGCGCGCCGGGTGGGGCGACGTGGCACCGGGCATGGTGGCGGTGACCTCGGTGATGCGCGCGCACCAGATCCTGCTGGCGCGGGTCGAGACGGCGCTGCGCCCCTACGACCTGAGCTTCTCCCGGTATGAACTGCTGCGGCTGTTGGCATTCAGCCGGACCGGGGCGCTGCCCATCACCAAGGCCTCCGACCGGTTGCAGGTCCACGTCACCAGCGTGACCCACGCGATCCGTCGGCTGGAGGCCGACGGGCTGGTGCAACGGGTGCCGCACCCCACCGACGGGCGCACCACGCTGGTGGCGATCACCGACCTGGGCCGCTCCACGGTCGAGGACGCCACCGTCACCCTCAACAAGCAGGTGTTCGCCGACATCGGGATGACCGACACGGAATCGCAGAACCTGGCGGCGTGCATTGAAACGTTGCGGCGCAACGCGGGTGACTTCTGAGCCCGGCGGTTCTCAGCTGCCGCGCAACATCTCGATGACCGCGCTGAAGTCCTTTTCGGGGTGGTCGGCGGCGAATTTCGCATAGATCTCGGCGGCGTGGGTACCCAGCGGCGCCGCCGCACCGCTGGACGACACCGCGTCCATCGCCAGGCCCAGGTCCTTGTTCATCAACGCGGTGGCGAAGCCCGGCTTGAAGTCGTTGTTGGCCGGCGACGTCGGAACCGGCCCCGGCACCGGGCAATTGGTGTGCACGGCCCAGCAGTTGCCGGTCGCCCCGGTGATGACGTCGAACAGGGACTGCGCGGACAGCCCGAGCTTCTCGGCCAGGATGAACGCCTCGCCGATCGCGATCTGCTGGACCGCCAGCACCATGTTGTTGCACACCTTGGCGGCCTGGCCGGCCCCGGCCGCGCCGCAGTGAATGATCTTGCCCGCCATGGGTTCCAGCACCGGCCGCGCACGCTGCAGCGCGGCCTCGTCGCCGCCCACCATGAAGGCCAGCGTGCCGGCGACGGCACCCTTCACCCCGCCGGAGACGGGCGCGTCGAGCTGCGCGACGCCGTTGGACTCCGCCAGCGCATGCACCTCGCGGGCATCGTTGACCGAGATCGTCGAGCTGTCGATGAACAGAGCGCCGGGTCGCGCGGCCGGCAGGATCTCCGCGTAACAGCGTTTGACCAGCTCCCCGTTGGGCAGCATGGTGATGACGACGTCCGACCCGGCCACCGCGTCGGTGGCGCTGCCGAACCCGGTGACGCCGGCCTCCGTCGCCGCGGACAGCGCGGCGGGCACCGGATCGAAGCCGCGCACCGCGTGTTTGGCCGCAACAAGATTCGTCGCCATCGGCCCACCCATGTGGCCCAGGCCCAGGAAGGCCACCGTCAGGTGTTCGGTCATCTGAAAGACCCTTCTATGCGGTTGCGCGAACCCGTGCGGCTTCGGCCCGGCCGATGACCACCCGCATGATCTCGTTGGTCCCTTCCAGGATTCGGTGCACCCGCAGGTCGCGCACGATCTTTTCCAGACCATACTCGCGCAGGTAGCCGTAGCCGCCGTGTAGCTGCAGGGCTTTGTCGGCGACCTCGAAGCAGGTGTCGGTGACGTAGCGCTTGGCCATCGCGCACAGCTCGACCTTGTCGGGATCGTCCTCGTCCAGCGCATTGGCCGCCCGCCACAACATCATTCGCGATGTCTCGAGGCCGGTGGCCATGTCGGCCAGGGTGAACCTGATGGTCGGCTCGTCGAGCAGGGACGACCCGAACGCTTGGCGATCGCGGACATAGGCCCCGGCCTTGTCGGCGGCGGCCTGGGCGCCGCCGAGCGAACACGCGGCGATGTTGAGCCGACCGCCGTTGAGCCCGTTCATCGCGATGCCGAACCCGGCGCCCTCGCCGTCGGCGCCGCCCAGCATCGCCTCGGCCGGCACCCGGACGCCTTCCAGGATCACCTGGGCGGTGGGCTGGGCGTGCCAGCCCATCTTCTCCTCGAGCGAGCCGAAACTCAGCCCCGCAGTGCCCTTTTCGATCACGAAGGCCGAGATGCCGCGCGGGCCGTCGCTGCCGGTCCTGGCCATCACCACGTAGACGTCCGAGGCGCCCGCGCCCGAGATGAACTGCTTGACGCCGTCCAGCACATAGTCGCCACCCTGTTTGACGGCGCGGGTGCTCAGCGCGCTGGCGTCGGACCCGGCGCCGGGCTCGGTGAGGCAGTAACTGGCGATGACGTCCATCGACGCCAGCCGCGGAACCCAATCCTTGCGCTGCTCGGCGGTGCCGAAGGTGTCGATCATCCACGCGCACATGTTGTGAATGGACAGGAACGCGGCGGTGGTCGGGTCGGCGATGGCCAGCTGCTCGAAGATGCGGACCCCGTCGAGGCGGCGCAGTCCGCTGCCACCGACATCGTCACGACAGTAGATCGCCGCCATGCCGAGTTCGGCGGATTCGCGCAGCACGTCGATCGGAAAATGTTTGGCCGCATCCCATTCCAGGGCGTGCGGGGCGAGGCGCTTGGCGGCGAACGCGGCGGCCGTCTCGGTGATCACCCGTTCGTCGTCGTTGAGGGTAAAAGAAGCCATGAGAAACAGCCGGCCTAATCCATTGTGGGAATGACGAACTCGGCGCCGTCCTTGATGCCGGACGGCCACCGCGACGTCACGGTCTTGGTCTTGGTGTAGAACATGATCGACGAGGGGCCGTGCTGGTTGAGGTCGCCGAAACCGGACCGCTTCCAACCGCCGAAGGTGTGGTAGGCCACCGGCACCGGGATCGGCACGTTGACCCCGACCATGCCGACCTGCACGCGCGAGACGAAGTCGCGGGCGGCGTCGCCGTCGCGGGTGAAAACCGCCACGCCGTTGCCGTATTCGTGCTCCGACGGCAGCCGCAGCGCCTCTTCGTAATCGTGCGCGCGCACGATGCACAGCACGGGCCCGAAGATCTCGTCGGTGTAGATCGACATGTCGGGGGTGACGTGGTCGAACAGGGTGGGACCGATGAAGAAGCCGCCCTCGAGGTTGGCGTCGCCGAACGTCAGGTCGTCGCTGGCGCGGTCGCGGCCGTCGATCACCAGCTCGGCACCCGCGTCGACCCCCTGGGCGATGTAGTCGCGCACCCGTGCCACGGCCGCTTCGGTCACCAGCGGTCCGTAGTCGGCCTTGGGGTCCAGGCTGTGGCCCACGCGCAGGTTGTTGATCCGCTCGATGAGCCGGGCGCGCAGCCGGTCGGCGGTCTTGTCCCCGACCGGGACCGCGACGCTGATCGCCATGCACCGCTCGCCGGCGCTGCCGTAGCCGGCGCCGATCAGGGCGTCGACGGCTTGGTCCAGGTCGGCGTCGGGCATCACGATCATGTGATTCTTGGCGCCGCCGAAGCACTGTGAGCGCTTGCCGGTGGCCGCGGCCCCGGCGTAGATGTACTGGGCGATATCGGAGCTGCCGACGAACCCGACGGCCTGGATGTCGGGGTGGTTCAGGATGGCGTCGACGGCCTCCTTGTCGCCGTGCACGACCTGGAACACGCCCGGGGGCAGGCCCGCTTCCAGAAAGAGCTCGGCCAGCCGAACCGGCACCGACGGGTCGCGCTCGCTGGGCTTGAGCACGAACGCGTTGCCGCAGGCCAGCGCCGGGCCGGCCTTCCACAGCGGAATCATCGCCGGGAAGTTGAACGGGGTGATGCCGGCGACCACGCCCAGCGGCTGGCGCAGCGAGTAGACGTCGATGCCGGGCCCGGCGCCCTCGCTGTACTCGCCCTTGAGCAGGTGGGGGATGCCGATGCAGAACTCGATGACCTCGATGCCGCGCTGGATGTCGCCCTTGGCGTCGGCCAGCGTCTTGCCGTGCTCGCGCGACAGCAGCTCGGCCAGCTCGTCGTTGTGGGCGTTGACCAGCTCGATGAAGCGCATCATGACACGCGCGCGCCGCTGCGGATTGGTTGCGGCCCAACCCTTTTGGGCCTCGACGGCCGAGGCGACCGCGGCATCGATGTCGGCCTGGCCGGCCATCGGCACCGTGGCCTGGACGCTCCCGGTGCTCGGGTCGAAGACGTCAGCGCTGCGGCCGGACCGGCCGGCGGTGCGCTGCCCATCGATGAAGTGCGGAATCTGTGTGGTCATGGGGCCCTCGGGTGTGGTTGAGCGCTTAAGCGGATACTTGGATATCCTAGTAACCCGGTTCGGGCCTTGGCAAGGTGGTCGCCGGTCTAGCCTGAGGGCGGTATGCGCACCATCGAGGCCGACTACCTGGTGGTCGGGGCGGGCGCCATGGGCATGGCGTTCATCGACACGCTGGTCTCCGAGACGGAGGCCCGCGTGGTGGTGGTGGACCGCCAGCACGCGCCCGGTGGGCACTGGACCATGGCCTACCCGTTCGTGCGGTTGCATCAGCCCTCGGCCTTCTACGGCGTCAACTCGTCGCGGCTCGGCAGTGACACCATCGACCAAGTGGGTTGGAACCACGGGCTTTACGAGTTGGCGACCGCCGGCGAAATCTGCGCCTACTACGACCGCATCATGCGCCGCGAGTGGTTGCCGACCGGGCGGGTCAGCTACTTCCCGATGAGCGAATACCTCGGCCAATACGGTGGGCAAGGCCGGTTCCGCACGCTGGCCGGCGCCGATTACACCGTCGACGTGACGCGCCGCGTCGTCGACGCCACCTACATGCGGGTCACGGTCCCGGCGATGCGCCGCCCCCCGTACCAGGTCGCCGACGGCGTCGCGTGCGTCGCGCCCAACGACCTGCCCCGGCTCGGCGGGTACGAGCGCTACGTCGTCGTCGGGGCCGGCAAGACCGGAATCGACACCTGCCTGTGGCTGCTCGGTCACGGGATCGAACCGGACCGGCTGACCTGGATCGTGCCCCGCGATTCCTGGCTGCTGGACCGCGAAACCATGCAGCCCGGCTCGCTGTTCGCCGACAAGCTCAAGGCCAGCTTCACCGCCCAACTGCGCGCGATCAACGACGCCGCCTCGGCGCGGGATCTGTTCGCGCGTCTCGAAGACGCCGGCGTGCTGTTGCGGATCGATCCGGCGATCCGGCCCGCCATGTATCGCTGCGCGACCGTCACCCGGCTCGAGCTCGAGCAACTGCGGCGCATCACCGACGTGGTGCGCCTGGGTCACCTCCTGCGGATCGACGCGGGCAGGCTGACGCTCGACGGCGGCACCGTGGCGGTCAGCGGCGACGAACTGTACATCGATTGCACCGCGGACGGCGCCGAAAAGCGGCCCGCTACACCGATTTTCGACATCGGGACCATCACGCTGCAAAGCGTGCGCGGCTGCCAGCAGATCTTCTCCGCGGCGCTGATCGCCCACGTCGAGGCCGCATACCGTGACGACACCGTGAAAAACGATCTCTGCGTGCCCCTGCCGCATCCGGACACCGACCTCGATTGGTTGCGGCTGGCGCTGGCCGACTACACCAATCAGTTGCGCTGGTTCGACGACCCGGAGCTGATGTCGTGGCTGTCTGCGGCGCGCCTGGACCTGTTCGGCCATCTGATCGGCCACCTGCTGCCGTCGGCGTCGGCGAAGCCGCGGGTGCGCGAGCGGATACTGAGCATCGCCAAATCCGTGTTCTCGGCCACCGCCACCAAGCTCGACCAGCTCGTGGCCGCCGAGGCCGCACTCGCTGCGCCCGTGTAACCCGAGTCGCTATTCATCGGGTGAAGGAGGCATGTGGCGGCAAGAAACGAGCCCGTCGGCCCGCGACCCCTGCGCGCGGTGCCCGAGGACGGCCATGACGCCGGCTACCCGAGCTGGGAAGCCGTGTACTCCGACAACGCGACCTGGGTGTACCGCACGCTGTTCGCGCGCGTCGGAAACCAGACCGACGCCGAGGACCTCACCGCCGAGGTGTTCCTGGCGGCGCTGCGGCCGTTGCGGCTGACCGCGAGCGTCGCCGAGGTGCGCGCGTACCTGCGGGCGACGGCCAGGACAGTGCTGGCCGCACACTGGCGCGAGACGCTGGGGCGCGAGATAACCTCGATCGAGGACATCGAACAACCAGCCGAGGGCCAGGACGCCATCAGTACCGCGCCGCAGCGGGTTGCCCGGGTTCTGGACAACCTGCCGGACCGCTACCGCCGGATTCTGGAATCGCGTTTCCTGCAGGGCCATTCGATCAAGGAGTCAGCCGCGGAACTCGGGATCAGCGTGGCCAATGCCAAGGTGCTCCAGCACCGCGCCCTGCGGCTGGCGGCCCAGGTCAACGATGGGGGCCAGCCATGAATGCGCGAGGGTTGCGACGTTATGTCGACGATCTGTTGCGGGGGCGCCGGCCCCGGCCGTTCGCGCCCGACGACTTCGAGGCGGCTCAGCTGCGCACGGCGATCGAGCTGCGCGCGGCGCGCGAGGGTGGTGACGCGCCCCGCCAGGAATTCCTGACCGACCTGCGCCGGCGCCTCGCCGAGCAAATGTCCGGTGCGCCAACGGAACCGGCGCCGGACCGTCGCAGCACGCGCCGCCAGGTGATCGTCGGTACGTCGGCCGCCGCGACGGCGGCGGTCGCCGCGGTGTCCGTCGATCGCGCCCTGATCCTCGGCCGCGGCGGCGACGGTCACGGTCCCGAAGTCGCGGCCGGGCAACTCACGCCCAACGAGGGCAGCTGGCAGCGCGTGGCGGCCAGCTCTGATGTGCCCGACGGCGTCATGCACGCCTTCGACCTCGGCTCGGTGACCGGATTCGTCCGCCGGGTCGCGGGCGAAGTCCAGGCCGTCTCGGGAGTGTGCACGCATCAGGGTTGCAAGCTGTGGTTCGACGCACCCGGCGACACGCTGCGCTGCCCGTGCCACACCACGTCGTTTTCGCCCACCGGCCAGGTGATCGCCCATCAATTGCCGATAGCGCCAAAGCCCTTGCCGGCATTGATGGTTCGCGAGGCCAACGGCGGCATCGAGGTGTTCGCCCCGCCGCGTGCCGAGCGGCCGGCCTGAGCGGTGTAACCCGCCGCCATATCTCTGGGCATGGATGTCCCCATGCTTCGAAGATGTTTGGCGATCGTGCCGGCCGCGGGCGTGTTGGCATTGGCCGGTTGCTCCCAGTCCCGGCCGGTGGCGAACACCGCGGCGCCCACGACCGAGGTGTCGATCACCGCGCCGGCGGCTCCCGTGCGCGGCAATGAGGTCACCATCGACGGCTTCGCGTTCCAACCCGCCTCGTTGACCGTCACCGCCGGGACCACCGTCACGTGGACCAACCGCGACGAAGAACCCCACACGGTGGCCGCAAGCGACGGCTCGTTTCACTCACCCGGCATGGGCACCGGGGCGACCTTCACCCACACCTTCGCCGCCGCAGGGACTTTCGACTACGTCTGCTCGATCCATCCGATGATGCGCGGCACCGTGGTGGTGACGGGATGAGTGAGCATGCGAACGGCATGACCCGCCGCCAGCTCATCCGGCACACGGCCTGGTTCGGGGCGGCGGTCGGGTTCGCGGTGGCCGGCGGTGAGGTCATCTCGCATGCCGCCGGCGACGCCAAGGCTGCGCACGCGGCGGGACGGCCCACCCTGCGATTCGCCCAGATCAGCGACAGCCACCTCGGTTTCACCGGAGCACCCAACCCGGATGTCACCTCGACGTTCGGCCACGCGATCGATCAGGTCAACAACCTCGGATACACACCGGATTTCGTCATCCACACCGGCGACCTCACCCACCTGTCCAGCCCGGAACAGTTCGACCAGGTGAAGCAGATGATGAGCGGCCTCAAGACGCCGCACGTGCTGACCGTGCCCGGGGAGCACGACTCGATCGACGACGCGGGGCAGAAGTACCGAAACGCGTTCGGCGCCGGCTCGATCGGCGACGGGTGGTACAGCCTCGACATCGCCGGCGTGCACCTGATCGCGCTGGTCAATACCCTGAACCTGCACAAGCTCGGCCACCTGGGCGCCGATCAGCTGGAGTTCGTCAAGAAGGACGTCGCCCGCCTGTCCAGCGATACCCCCATCATCGTGTTCAGCCACATCCCGCTGTTCGCCATGTACCCGCAATGGGGCTGGGGCACCGACGACGCGACCCAGGCGCTGAGCTACCTGCGCCGCTTCTCCTCCGTCACCTGCCTCAACGGCCATGTCCACCAACTGTTTTCCAAGACCGAAGGCAACGTGACCTTCTACAGCGCAACCACCACCGCGTACCCACTGCCGCGACCGGGTGACGGGCCGGCGCCCAAGCCGGTCACGCTGCCCGCCGGCAAGCTGCGCGACGCGCTGGGCATCCGCGAGGTCAGCTACACCAGGGGAGAGACCGCCTTGGCCTTGAAGGAGCGGACGCTGCAATGAGTTTGGCGAACATCCTGGTGCGGCTCGGCCTCGCCGTGTCGCTGGCCGTCGCCGCCGCCAGCCACGCCTATCTCTATGTCCATGGCTACCAACACATTCCGATGATCGGCGCGGCATTCCTGGCGCAGGCCAGCGTGTCGTTCGCGCTCGCGCTGCTGATCCTGATCGGCGGGCCGGCCTGGCTGCGCTGGGCGGGCGCCGCGGTGGCGGGCGGCTCGCTGGTCGCGTTCGTTATGTCGCGCACCGTCGGGCTCTCCGGCTTCTTTGAGCGCGGCTGGGACCCGGCGCCGTACGCGGCCGTCAGCGTGACGGCCGAGGTGATCACGCTGGTGCTATGGGCGGGGAATCTGGCGATCGAGCATGACCGGCGATTTCGTCCGGCGGCTCGGGAGCGTGGGCCGTCGACTTCCGTCTCAGGCGGTGTTTGAGATGCCTGGCGGGGTTCTCGACCAGGAACCAGCTCGCTGCGGCCAGCGGCAGCGTGGCGATGGCCACCAGCGGGGTGAAGACCAGGGGACCCCACCGAAGCAGCCCGCAGATAGCAAGCACCTGCTGGATCGGGTAGGCGTAGATGTACGTGCCGTAGGAAAGATCGGTACGAAGCCGCAACCGTTCGTTCTGTATCAAAGAACCTGACACGATGATGGCATAGGCAAGTGGAATTGCCGCAACCACCCGGTAATCGGGCAGCGCGCCGGCTGCTATGACGATCACCACGCTGATCGCGACGAGCGACCACTTGGCGGGTATCACGTCTCGCCACTGATAAAGGAGCGCCCCGGCCGAGAACATGATGGCCGTGCGGCACGCCAAGAACATCAGGGCGATTCGCGGGTCGCCTTCGGGATGCGTCAACACCTCCGGGAACCTGATGGGTGGCAGCAGCGACGCCCCGGTGGTTGCCAGTACCAATATTACGGGAGAAACCCAGCGGTACTTGGCCAGTCCGACGATGCCGATGCCGGCGACGACGAGGTAGCAGAGAAGTTCCCAGACCAGCGACCACAGCGAACCATTCCACATGCCGGCGTTCGGAACTCCGCGCGGTGTGCCGCCGATATCGAATTTGACGAGCGCCACCGCACTGTTTTTCAAGACGTAATCGAACGGCGCCCCCGACGAGATGAGCCCCGACGCCGAACCACCTTGAATCTCCACGCTGAGTGGCGCGATGACGAACGCTGTCACCAGCAAGCACACGTAGAATCCGGGCAGGATCCGCAAGGCTCGCGCGGCGAGATACTCACCAATCCGCGGGTTGTTGAGCCAACTAGCCGTAATGAGAAAGCCTGAGATGGCGAAGAAACCGTCCACACCCACGCAAAGCAGAAGCTGCAGAACTAACCTGGCCGACGGCAGCGGCCCGGTGTCGGACAAGGTATGCCAAATGATGACCTCACCGGCAAGCGCGAGGCGCCATGCATTCAGTACATTGTTCCGCGGATCGAAAACCTGCCCGAGTTTCATGCGCCTCCCCGCCTAAAGCTACGGCGCGAGATTATTTCCCAACCCTGTCGCCGGAGCAAAGTCATTGTCATTGGACAATTATTTGTTGCGCAGCTGCCCGATGAACTTCTGTGTCTCCTCCCAGGTCGGCAAAAGCCCCGCGGCGTGGACTTCGTCGAAAGTGGGGGCCGCGGCATCCCGGTCGGACAATTTGGGTGCGGCGCCATTGACCAACGGCCAATCAATCGCCAACGCGCTATCAGTCGGGCAAATAGTGTGTTCGCGCTGCGGGTTGTATTCGGCCGAGCACAGATACATCACCGTCGAATTGTCTTGCAGCGCCAGGAAGCCGTGTGCTAAACCCTCGGAGATGTAAATCGTCCTGTGGTCCAGGTCGTCGAGTAGAACGGAATCCCACTGGCCGAACGTGGGTGAGCCCACGCGGATGTCGACCACCACATCGAAAACCGAGCCGGATACGCAGGTGACGTATTTGGCCTGGCTCGGCGGAACCTGGGCGAAGTGCAGACCGCGCAGCACGCCGGCGGACGACACTGAACAGTTGGCCTGCCGGACGTCCAGTCGGTGACCGGTAAAGCTGGTGAAGACGTGGTCGGTGAGCCACTCGAACAGCAGGCCCCGGGTGTCCCCGTGAAGGGTAGGAGTGATCTCCCAGGTCCCGGGTATGTCTAGTTCGCGAACCTTCATGTCACTGACCACGTCCTTCGTAGCGGGTTTCCGAAGCGTCTTTCAACGGACGCCACCACGATTCGTTCGCGCGATACCAGTCAATGGTGGCACGCAGACCCTCCTCGAAGTCGGTATGCTTTGGCGCCCAACATAATTCGTCATACAGTGTCGACGGGTCGATGGCGTAACGCAGATCGTGGCCGACGCGATCGGTGACGTGGTCGAAGTCGTCGGGCTCGCGGCCCATCATCTGCAGCAGCGTGCGCAGCACGGTCAGGTTGTCGCGCTCGCCTTCGGAGCTGATCAGGTAGGTGCGCCCGATCTCGCCGGAGTCCAGGATGCGGCGGACCGCGCTGTTGTGGTCGTCGACGTGGATCCAGTCGCGGACGTTGGCCCCGGTGCCGTACAACTTGGGCCGCCGGCCGGTGAGGACGTTGGTGATCTGGCGCGGGATGAACTTCTCCACGTGCTGATACGGCCCGTAGTTGTTGGAGCAGTTGGAGATCGTCGCGCGCACGCCGTAGGAGCGCACCCACGCCCGCACCAGCATGTCGGCGGCGGCCTTGGTCGCCGAATACGGGCTGGACGGGTTGTAGGGCGTCGCCTCGGTGAATCGCTGGGGGTCGTCGAGCTCCAGGTCGCCGTAGACCTCGTCGGTCGAGATGTGGTGCAGCCGCACGCCGTAACGCCGTACGGCCTCGAGAATGGTGAAGGTGCCGACGACGTTGGTGTGCAGGAACGGCTCGGGGCCCTCCAGCGCGTTGTCGACGTGGCTCTCCGCGGCGAAGTGCACCACCGCGTCGGATTCGGCGACCAACCGCGACACCAGCTCGGCGTCGGTGATGTCGCCGACCACCAGCTCGATCGAGTCCTCGACGTCGGCCAGCGACTCACGCCGACCCGCATAGGTCAGGGCGTCGAGCACCGTGACGGAATCCTCGGGGTGTTCGCGGACCGTGCTGTGCACGAAGTTGGCGCCGATGAATCCAGCGCCGCCGGTGACCAGTAACCGCATGCCCAAACCCTAACCGAGCCGATCGGTCAGTTTGCGCCAGTCAGCCCCAGAGCTCCGGCCAATTCGCTCAGCGCAGGTAGCAGCGTCTCCTCGTCGTGGGCGCCGAGCACCTGGATCGCCACGTGGTCGGCGCCGGCCTGCAGGTGTTCGCCCAGCCGCGCCGCGATGTCGTCGGGGGTGCCGTAGGCGACCACCGCGTCGATCAGCCTGTCGCTACCGGGTTTGCGCACGTCGGCCTCGGTGAAGCCCAGCCGCAGCCAGTTGTTCACGTAGTTGCTCAGGCCCAGGTAGAACTCGACCGTCTGGCGCCCGATCGCGCGCGCCCGCTCCGCGTCGGTGGTGAGCACCACCTTGTGTTCGGGCGCCAAATACACTGCCCCGCCGAGCAGTTCGCGCGCCTTCGCCGTGTGTTCGGGCGTCGTCAGGTAGGGATGGGCACCGGCGCTGCGCTGCGCCGCGAGCCGCAGCACCCGCGGGCCCAGCGCGGCGAGCACCCGCCGGCTGGTCGGCACCAGGGCGGCATCGAGTTCGTCGAGGTAGGAGACCAAGGCGTCGTACGGCTTGACGTATTCCTCGGTGTGTTCGGGGTGGCCCACCCCGACGCCCAGCAAAAACCTTCCCGGGTGCGCGCTTTCGATCCGCCGGAAGGACTCCGCGACGGCCCCGGCGGGCGCCGTCCAGATGTTGACGATCCCGGTGGCCAGTTGCAGCGACGTCGTCGCCGCCAGGGCCGGCTCGGCCCAGGACAGCTCGGCGTCCGGTGAGCCACCGATCCAGGCGGCGCCGTACCCCAGCGATTCGATGCCCGCCGCCAAATCCGCGGAGATGGATCGGGTGGGCAGCCACACGCCGAACCGGCCGAGTTCGGGCTTGAGTGAAACTCCCTCGGTCATCTGGGCTCCCCCTACGGTCTCAGGACTGCTTCAACCCCAGTGGCCCCGCCAGTTCGGCCAGCGCCGAGACCAGGTTTTCATCCTTTGTCAGGACCTGCACGGGGACGTGATCGGCGCCGGCGTCGAGGTGCTCGTTCAGCCGCGCCGCGATCTGGTCCACGGTGCCATACGCCACCACCGCGTCCACCAGGCGGTCGCTGCCGGGCCGGGTGACCTCGTCCTCGGTGAAACCCAGCCGCTTCCAGTTGTTTCGGTAGTTGGCGAGGTTGAAATAGATGTCGAGCGCCTTGCGGCCGACGGCCCGCGCCTTCTCGGCGTCGGTGGTCAGCACCACCTTGTGCTCGGGCGCCAGGAAGGCCGACGGCCCGATCAGCTCGCGGGCCCGCGCGTGCTCAAGCTGTCCGCGGAGCGCTCGGCCGGCGCGCACCCCTACCTGAGCACCCCCGAACACACCGCGCGGGCCCGCGAGCTGATCGGGCCGTCGGCCTTCCTGGCGCCCGAGCACAAGGTGGTGCTGACCACCGACGCCG
>NZ_LZMG01000299.1:0-2623 GCF_001673615.1 Mycobacterium sp. 1245499.0 | reverse complement strand
GTCGGTGCGGCATCGGTGAGCATGAAGTCGATCCGGGCCGCCGGCAGCGCCGGGTCGATCGGCAGGTACGCGGCGCCGGTCTTGAGCACGGCCAGGATCGCGGCGACGGCCCGGGCGGAGCGTTCGACGAGCAGCGCCACGCACTGGCCCGGTCCCGCGCCGTGGTGAACGAGCAAGTGCGCCAACCGGTTCGCGGACTCGTCGAGTTCACGGTAGGTCCACGAACACGATCCGTCGGTGATGGCCACCGCCTCGGGCGCGCGCGCGACATGCTCAGCGAACACCTCCGGGATCGACGCGGGTGGGTGCGCCTCGCGCGTCAGCGCCGTCCGGTTGCCGATCGCATCGAGGCGGGCGTGCTCGTTGGCGCCCAGCACGTCGATCGACGACAACCGCGCGGTGGGGTCGGCGGTAATGGCCGTCAGCACCCGATGCAGCCGGCACACCAGGGCTTCGATGGTGGCGGTGTCGAACACGTCGGTGCGGAACTCCACCGCGCCGCCGATCCCGGCGGGCCGGCCGTCCCGAGTCCAGCGTTCGGCCAGCGACCACGCGAGATCCATTCGCGCGGTGCGGGTCTCTACCGGGACCGGGGTGACCCGGACGTCGCCGAGGCTCAGTTCGGCGGCATCGGTGTTCTGCCAGGCCAGCATGACCTGCACCAGCGGATGATGCGCCAGGCTGCGGGTCGGGTTGAGCCGCTCCACGAGTACCTCGAAGGGCACATCCTGATGTTCGTAGGCGGCCAGGCTGCGCGCGCGCACGTGCGCCAAGACCTCGGCGACGGTGGGGTCACCGGCCAGATCGACCCGCAGCACCAGGGTGTTGACGAAGAAGCCCACCACGTCGTCCAGGGCCGGATCGCGCCGCCCGGCGATCGGAAAACCCACCGCCACATCCGAACTCGCGCTGATCTTGGCCAGCAACACCGCCAGGGCGGCCTGCACCACCATGAAGCTCGTGGCGTTGTGCGCGTTGGCCACCGCCCGTACCCGCTGCTGCAACTCCGCCGGCCACTCCACCGCCACGCTGGCCCCGCCGAAGTCGGCCACCATCGGGTAGGGCCGATCGGTCGGCAGTTCCAGCCGCTCGGGCATTCCGGCCAGGGTGTGTTCCCAATACCGCAACTGCCCGGCGATCAGGCTGTGCGGGTCCTGCAATTCGCCGAATTGCGCGCGCTGCCACAGTGTGTAGTCGACATACTGCACCGGCAGCGGCGCCCAGCCCGGGGCCTGTCCGGCTACACGGCTGGCATAGGCCTCGCCCAGATCGCGCACCAGCGGCGTCAGCGACCACCCGTCGGCGGCGATGTGATGCAGCACGGCAACCAGCAGATACTCGTTGTCGTCCACCCGAAACAGCAGCGCCCGCAACGGGAGTTCGGTGGCCAACTCGAAGCGGGGGCCGACCACGGTGTCGATGGCCTTGCCCAGCCGGGCGGCCGACCACCCACGCGCATCGCTGATCTGCCATCCGAAGTCGGCCTCCCCCGCCTCGACCACCAGTTGCTGGGGTATGCCCTCGTGCGCCGGGAACAGGGTCCGCAGGCTTTCGTGGCGGGCCACGACGTCGGCTAGCGCGGCGCCGAACGCCGCGTCGTCGAGGCGCCCGTGCAGTTGCAGGGCGATGGCCATGTTGTGCACCGGCGAGGGCCCATGCAATTGGCCGATGAACCACAACCGCGACTGGGCGAACGACAACGGCACCACCGCCGGCCGCGCTGCGGCGACCAGGGGCAGGCGCCCGCCCCCATCGGCGCCCAGGCGGCCCGCCAGGCGGCGAATGGTGGGCGCTTCGAACAGGGCCCGCACGCCGAGGTGGACGTCGAGACCGGCGTTGATTTCGGCCACCAGCCGCATGGCCGACAGCGAGTCGCCACCGAGGTCGAAAAAGGAGTCGTCGATCCCGACGCGGTCGACGCCTAGCACGTGGGCGTAGATGTCGGCGATGGTCTGCTCGACGGCGGTGGCCGGGGCGCTGTATTGATCACGGCCGTGATAGTCCGGTGCCGGCAGGGCGCGGACGTCGAGTTTGCCGTTGGGTGTCAACGGTATTGCGTCGACGGCGACCACCGCGGCGGGCACCATGTAGGCCGGTAACCGCTCGGCCAGCCGGGCGCGGGCCTCGGCCGGATCGGCGGTGCCGGTGAGATAGCCGACGAGTCGCTTCTCGCCCGGCCGGTCCTCACGGGCGATCACCGCCGCCTGCTTCACCCCGTCCAATTGGGCGAGGGCGCTGTGTATTTCACCGAGCTCGATCCGATGGCCACGGATCTTGACCTGATCGTCGGCGCGCCCGAGGTAGTGCAGCTGACCGTCCGGGCCCCAACGCATCACGTCCCCGGTGCGATACATGCGCGTCCCGGTGCCGCCGAAGGGGCAGGCCACGAACCGCGACGCCGTCAATCCGGCCCGGCCCAGATAACCGACGGCCACCCCGGACCCGGCCACGTACAGTTCGCCGGGCACACCGGCGGGCGCCGGGCACAGCCACGGGTCCAGGACGAAAAACGCCAAATGCGCCAACGGTTTTCCGATGGGACTGACGTGGCCGTCGGTTATCTGGGCCGGGCCGGATTGACGGCGTCGCGGTTCGTGGCCTGCCCCTTCGGCGGCACCGGGAC
>NZ_LZMG01000298.1:0-31114 GCF_001673615.1 Mycobacterium sp. 1245499.0 | reverse complement strand
GCGCCCCGAGGTGATGGCCGGCACCGGGTTCCTGGGCGCCCACGCCGACGAGGTCTACCGCGTGGAGGCCGACGACCTCTACCTGGTGGGCACCTCGGAGGTGCCGCTGGCCGGCTACCACGCCGACGAGATCCTGGACCTGTCCGGCGGGCCGCTGCGATACGCGGGGTGGTCGTCGTGTTTTCGCCGCGAGGCCGGCAGCTACGGCAAGGACACCCGCGGCATCATTCGGGTGCATCAGTTCGACAAGGTCGAGGGCTTCGTCTACTGCACCCCCGCGGACGCCGAGGCGGAACACCAGCGGCTGTTGGGCTGGCAGCGCGAGATGCTGGCCCGCATCCAGGTGCCGTACCGGGTGATCGATGTCGCCGCGGGCGATCTCGGGTCGTCGGCCGCGCGCAAATTCGATTGTGAGGCTTGGGTTCCCACGCAGGGCGCCTACCGCGAGCTGACGTCCACCTCGAACTGCACCACGTTCCAGGCGCGCCGGCTGGCCACCCGCTTTCGCGACGAGGCGGGCAAACCGCAGACCGCCGCCACGCTCAACGGCACGCTGGGCACCACGCGGTGGTTGGTGGCGATCCTGGAAAACCACCAACAGCCCGACGGCAGCGTGCGGGTGCCCGAGGCCCTGGTGCCGTTCGTCGGCACCGAGGTGCTCGAGCCGAATCGCCACTAATAACTAGCGCGCCTTGGCGGCCACCTGGCCGGGCGTATGCCCGAAGGCTCGCCGGTAGGTGTCGATGAACGCACTCGGTGTGGCCCAGCCGCATTCGGCCGCCACCGACGTGACGTCGCGCCGCTCGGCGAGCAACATCAGGGCGTGCTGCAGCCGCACCTGGGTGCGCCACTGCGGGAACGTCATCGCCAGTTCGTCGCTGAACAGGCGACTCAGCGTGCGCTGGCCGACCCCGAGCCGGTCACCGATCTGCCGCAGCGACAACGACTCCCGCAGGTTGTCGGCGATCAGCGCGCACGCTTGCCGCAGCCGGCCGTCGACCGGTGTGGGAATCCACAGCGCCTCCCCGATGCTGGTGGCCTGTAACTGGTCGTGCAGTACGGCCAGCATCCGGTGGTGCTCGTCGGTGTCGGTGCCATCGGTTTGCGAACACGCGATGATCAGTTCGCGCATCAAGGGATTGACCGCCAGCACGGCGGGGGCCGCGGGGCCGCGGCGGTAGCGGTCGGGGTCCAGCGCGACGCCGTGAAACTGCGTGGTGCCGTGGAACTTGTGTTCGTGCCAGCACCCCGCCGGTATCCAGATCGCGCGGTTCGCCGGCGTGATCCACATTCCGGTCGGGGTGGTCACCGAGACGGCACCCGAGGACGGGTAGACGATCTGGTGCAAAGGATGCCGGTGCCGCTCGATGTGGGATCCCGGCGGCAACGTCTGCGACGAAGTCGCCAGCCCGTGATGGCCGAATTCCGACATATCACGGCAGGATATCGGAAGCCCGCACCCCGTGTGGGCGCCTAGCGTTCTCGGTATGGCGATGAATCTTTTGCACCGACGGCGCTGTAGCTCCGCGGGCTGGGAGCAGGCGGTGGCCGATCAGCTGTTGCCGTGGGCCCTGCGGGACGTCGAATTGGGCGCGCGGACTTTGGAAATCGGCCCCGGCTACGGGGCGACGCTGCGTGCGCTGCTCGATCGGGCGGCCTCGCTCACCGCGGTCGAGGTCGACGGCGCGATGGCCGATCGTCTGCAGCGCCGCTACGGTGATCGCGCGCGCATCATCCACGGCGACGGCAGCGAAACCGGTTTGCCCGCGGACCATTTCACCTCGGTGGTGTGCTTCACCATGCTGCACCACGTGCCGCGTGCCGAGCTGCAGGACCGCCTGTTCGCCGAGGCGTTCCGGGTGCTGCAACCGGGCGGGGTCTTCGCCGGCAGCGACGGCGTCCCGTCCCTGGCATTTCGGCTGCTGCATGTCGCTGACACCTACAACCCGATCCCGCCGGCCGACCTGCCGGCGCGGCTTGCGGCGGCGGGATTCACCGACATCCACACCGAGGTCAAGGGCGGCCGGCAGAAATGGCGGGCCACCAAACCGATCGGCTAAGCGGCTACCGTCGCACGGTCGCGCTCGTGGCGGCGCTGCCGCTCCATCGTGGCGAAGTAGAACGCGAACGCGAACGCGAAGCTGGTGAACAGGCTGGACACGAAGTACAGCCACGGGTGGCGCAGGCCCCTGCGGTAGCCGTCCACGATCGTAAAGATCGGCAGCAGAACGACATTGGCGATCGTGTAGTCCTGGCTGGCCGAGCTGGCGGCCGGGTTGGTGAACATCAGCCTGACGTATTCGAACCAGCTGCCGTGTTCGCCCCACAGCGGATTGGTGGATCCATGCGCGTACTGCTGCACGTAGGTGATGTTGAAGTACCAGCCGAGGGCGACCGACGCGATGCCGACGACGTAGTACACGACTTCCATCGGTGAGAACAGCGGGCCGCCGGCCGGCCGGGTGAAAACTTCTCTGTTGGCCAGGACGATCCAGCTGATGACCGCCAGTCCGAGTACCGCGTGGGTGAGTAGCGAGACCATGGGCGCAGTCTCGCCCCGGTTCGGAAGTTTTGTCAATATTGTCAAAAAGTTTCTTGATACCTTACTGCCATGGTCCGGCCCGCTCAGACGGCGCGCAGCGAGCGCACGCGCGAAGCGCTGCGCCAGGCCGCCGTGGTGCGGTTCCTGGCCCAGGGCGTGGAGGACACGTCGGCCGAGCAGATCGCCGCGGACGCCGGGGTGTCGTTGCGGACGTTCTACCGCCACTTCAGCTCCAAGCACGACCTGCTGTTCGCCGACTACACCGGGCTGCACTGGTTTCGCGCGGCGCTGGAGGCCAGGCCGGTCGACGAGCCGGTCATCGACTCGGTGCAGGCGGCGGTCTTCGCCTTCCCGTATGACGTTGAGGCCGTGACGAAAATCGCCGCGCTGCGGGGCGGTGATCTGGACCAGGGGCGCATCGTCCGCCACATCCGCGACGTCCAGGCTGACCTGGCCGACGCCATCGAGGAGCAGCTGCGCCGGCGCAGTGGCGCGGCCGATCGAACGCCGGATGTGCGGCTGCGGGTCACCGTGACCGCGCGGTGCATCGCGGCCGCGGTGTTCGGCGCCATGGAGGCCTGGATGGTCGGCGACGACCGGTCGCTCGGCGAACTGGCCCGGATCACCCACGTGGCGCTCGAGTCGCTGCGCGGCGGGATCTCCGGCACGTGGATCACCGCAGTTTCGTCATAATTGACAAAACTTTGCGGTCGTGCGAGCCTCCCTTTCGGAGGGCAGGACATGACTGAATACGACGCGATAGTTATCGGTGCCGGGCACAACGGGCTCACCGCGGCAGTGCTGTTGGCCAAGGCCGGGCTGCGCACGGTGTGCCTGGATCCCAAGCTCTACGCGGGTGGCATGGCTTCCACCGTCGAGCTTTTCGACGGATACCAGTTCGAGATCGCCGGCTCGGTGCAGTTCCCGACGTCGCAGGTGGTGGTCGACGACCTGGGCCTGGACACCTTGCCGACCATCGACCTGGACGTGATGTCGGTGGCGGTGCGCGGCGTCGGCGACGATCCGCTGATCCAGTACAGCGACCCCGTCAAGCTGTTCACCCATCTCAACGAGGTGCACGGCGCCGACGCCGTCAACGGGATGGCGGGGCTGATGGCGTGGAGCCAGGGCCCGACCCGCGCGCTGGGCCGGTTCGAAGCCGGCACATTACCCAAGAGCATCGACGAGATGTATGCCTGCGCCACAAACGAATTCGAGCGCTCGGCGATCGACGACATGCTGTTCGGCTCGGTCACCGACGTGTTGGACCGCTATCTGCCCGACCGCGAGAAGTTCGGTGCGATCCGCGGCTCGATGACCGTGCTGGCCGTCAATACGCTCTACCGGGGCCCGGCCACGCCGGGCAGCGCGGCCGCGCTCGCCTTCGGGCTCGGCGTACCCGACGGCGACACCATGCAGATGAAGAAGCTGCGCGGCGGCATCGGCGCGCTCACCTCGCACCTGTGCGACGTCCTGGAAAGTCATGGCGGTGAACTTCGGTTGCGCACCAAGGTGACCGAGATCCTCGTCGCCGACGGGCGGGTGACCGGCGTGCGCACCGAGGCGGGCGAGACGTTGCACGCCCCGATCGTCGTCTCGGGGATCGCGCCGGACGTCACGCTCAACGAGATGATCGAACAGGGCGCGCTGCCCGCCGATGTCCGGGAACGCTATGCCCGCATCGACCACCGCGGCAGCTACCTGCAGATGCATTTCGCGCTCGAGGAGGCGCCCGTCTTCGCCGCGCCGTATGAGGCCCTCAACTCACCGGCCATGCAGGCCTCGATCGGCCTGTTCTGCACGCCGGAGGAAGTGCAGCAGCAATGGGAGGACGCGCGGCGCGGCATCGTCCCGGCCGACCCGACCGTCGTGCTGCAGATCCCGTCGCAGAACGACCCGGGCCTCGCACCCGACGGCAAGCACGCCGCGTCGGCGTTCGCGCTGTTCTTCCCGATCGAGGGCGACGTCGACTACGGGCAGGCCAAGGTCGAGATGGGCCAGCGGGTGATCGACAAGGTCACCCGGCTCGCCCCGAATTTCGAACGCAGCATCATCCGGCACACCACCTTCACGCCCAGGCACATGGGCGTCATGTTCGGCGCGCCCGGCGGGGATTACTGCCACGGTCTGTTGAACGCGAACCAGATCGGGCCCAACCGGCCCGGCCCGCGGGGCTTCCTCGGCCAGCCGATCCCGATCGAGGGCCTGTATCTGGGCAGCGCGGGCTGTCACGGGGGCCCCGGCATCACCTTCATCCCCGGTTACAACGCGGCGCGCCAGGCGCTCGCCGACCGCGGGGGCGCGGGGGCGTCCTAACCGCGCCGGCCGAGCAGGTCGTCCAGCAGGGCGGTGAATTCTTCGGGACGCGCCGGCGTGAACGCCGGGCTGGGCCGCGTGCCCGGCACGTCCAGCGTGATCAGCGTCGACTTGAGCGGGCGGCCGATGTCCAGCGGCAACCAGCGGCGGAAGTCCGAGCTGCCCCAGATCCGGAACCGCTGGGTGAAAAGGCCCAGCTGCTCGGCCTTGTACCCGCGGATCGCGTCGAGCGCGATCACCTTCGCCGTGCCGGACGGAAAGTGGTAGCGGCGCAACGTGATCGCCGCACGATCCAGCTGGATCAGGCCGTCGTCGTAAGATGCGCTCACGCCCGCGAACTCCGCAGCTGGTGGCCCTTGGCGGTCAGGCAGCGACCGTCGTCCAGTCGCCACTGCCAGCCATGCAGGTTGCAGGTCAACGTGTTTCCCTCGACGACGCCGAATTTCGACAGGTCGGCCTTGAGGTGCGGGCAGCGGCGCTGAATCTCCCAGCCGTCCAGCGTGACCGACGCCGAGTCGTCGTGCGTCTCGGCGAACCAGCCGTCGGCGTAAGCGATCCGTTCGTCGGTCAGGCACTTGAAGAAGGTGTACAGGTACTCGTTGTAGCCGCCGACACGCCAGGCCCGAAACCGGGTCGACAAGAAGATGGTGTTGACCCAGTCCGGCTCGCGATCGCGCAGCACGGTGCGAACCAGCTCCGGCGCTATCTCGAAGCCGTAGCGGACCTTCTCATCCGGAATGCGTTCCCGCACAGCACGTTTCGGGAAGTCAAGGACCACGGTTTCCGGCCCCAGCACCAGTTCGACGGGATAACCGATTCCGTCGCAGATCTCGTCACTTTGCGACATGATCGGCTCGAACAGGGCGCGCAACGGTTCCAGCAGCGGCTCCCCGGTGGCCGGTGCCCAACTCGCCCGCTCGGCGGCGACGACGGGCGCCATCCGCTCGGCGTAGTCGGCGATGTAGTCGGCCTTGCCCGTGGTGAAGATGGCCTCGACCTGGTCGGCGGGCAGCGGGTGGGTCAGCGAATTGAGCTGCGAGCCGGTGAAATCGGCGGTCGACCCGGGAATCATCAGCAGGCCGCCGGCGTGGCCGTGTCTGCGCATCTGATCCAGGAACACCACCTGGTCGGGGAAGATGTTGGCCGGATCCGCATGGTCGTCGTTGAGGTGGCGCAGTTCCGGATCGAGGAAGCAGGGCGGCCCCGCGGACGGGACCACCCAGGTCGCCCCGACCTGGGTGAGGTATTGGCGGGCGCGGTCCATCTGGCGTTGCCGCTTCTGGATGCCGAACGACTCCTTGGCGCGGGCCGGCATGTCGTAGACCATCGGGTACCAGATGGCCCCGGAGTACTGCAGCAGGTGAACGTCGATGTGCCCGAATTCGGTGGCCAGCGCGTCCAGATCCACCGGCCGGGCGTCGTTCATGTTGAAAACCGTTGTCGCGCCGTCGGAAACCAACAGCGCTGAATCGCCGATCGGACCGTCGGCGGGCGCCCGCAGCGCGATGATCATGACGTCAAGCTCGCCCTTCGGGCCGGCGATCCGGTGCTTGACCGAATCGCTGGTCTCGAAGAATCGGTGAAACCCCAGCTTTTGCAATGCGTTTCGCAGGTCGGGCACCGGAAAGTCCGGCAGCAACACCACGGCGTCCTTGTTGACGTGCTCGGCCAGATTCTTCGCGTCGAAATGGTCCCTGTGCAGGTGCGACACATACAAGTAGTCGCAGGCACCCAACGCGTCCCAGTCCAGCGTGCTGTTGTCCGGGAACGGGAACCAGGACGCGAAGTAGGCCGGATTGACCCAGGGGTCGCACAGGATGCTGCCCGCTTGGGTCTGGATCAGAAATCCGGCGTGGCCGACGCTGGTGACCTGCACTGATACCTTCCTGGGGCCGGTAGAAGGCCTTCGAAAGGCTTCTGCGGCCTCGGCCGGGGATGACGGCTTTTCAGCCCCCGAGCTTAGCGCGAGCCGGCATCTTCGGCGTTCCACAACCGCCGGTAGTAGTCGATGCGCACTGGGTCGGGCTCGACACCGTATGCGGCGAAGAATTCCCCCTCCCATCCCCGACCGGGGTAGTTCCAGCCCAGCGACAGCGTTGCCACCGCGAGGTCGGCCCACCGATCGCCCACACCGAGGTCGCCGAGGTCAACATGTCCGCTGTAGCGGCCCTGGCCATCGATCAACGTGTTCGGCGCGCAGGCATCGCCGTGGCAGACCACCAGCCGGTCGACCGGCGGTGGCTCACCAAGCGGCGACCGGGCTGCCGGCGGTAATGCGGCCAGCCGCGCACTCACCGACCAGTCGAAGGGGCACACCTGAGCCGGAAGCCGGTCATGCAATTCGCGCAGACCCGCACCGATTGCGCACACCGCGACGTCCGGTGCCGCCAGCCACCGTGGATGCACGGCCGGCAGGCCGGGCAGCCCGCGAGTGTGCAGCCACGAATGGTCCCCGGCCATCCCGTGGCCGAGCACTTCCGGCACCGTCCTCAGGTAGTGACGTGCCCACCGCAGACGCTGCGCCTCACCGGCCAGGTCGGTGGTGCCCGGCTCCGCCACCTTGATGAATTCAACCCCGCCGGTGGCGTGCCCAGCAGCCGCGTCAGCACCTACCCGAAAGGTCACTCCGCCGAGCTCATTGACCCAGACCGCCCGCACCGGCCGGCCGGCGGCGAACCGGTCGACGATCGCAGGCACAGGCGGTGGGGATGACGGGGCGGACAACGACGGCCTCCTTGCGGCGCTTTGGATTCTCGGCTCCGGGGACGGCGGGTGGCGGGGAGCATTAGGCTGAACTGCTGTGGAACCGGTTTACGGGACTGTCATTCAACTCGCCCGCCTGGTGTGGCGCGTCCAGGGCCTGAAGATCACGATCGCCGGCGTGGAGAACCTGCCGACCAGCGGCGGAGCGGTCATCGCGATCAACCACACCGGCTACCTGGACTTCACCTTCGCGGGGTTGCCGGCCTACAAGCAGGGTCTGGGCCGCAAGGTGCGGTTCATGGCCAAGCAGGAGGTGTTCGACCACAAGGTCACCGGGCCGATCATGCGCAGCCTGCGGCACATCTCGGTGAATCGCCAGGACGGCGCCGCCTCCTTCGAGGACGCCGTCCGCAACCTCAAGGACGGCGAGCTGGTCGGCGTCTATCCCGAGGCCACGATCAGCCGCAGCTTCGAGATCAAGGAATTCAAATCCGGCGCCGCGCGGATGGCGGTCGAGGCCGGGGTGCCGATCGTTCCGCACATCGTCTGGGGCGCCCAGCGGATCTGGACCAAGGACCACCCGAAAAGGCTCTGGCGGCCCAAGGTTCCGATCATCGTGCTGGTCGGCGAACCGATCGAGCCGACGCTGGCCGTCGAGGAGCTCAAGGGGCTGCTGCACTCGCGCATGCAGCATCTGCTGGAGCGCGCGCAGGAAATGTACGGGCCGCACCCCGCCGGCGAGTTCTGGGTGCCCCACCGGCTGGGCGGGGGCGCGCCATCGTTGGCGGAGGCGGCCCAGTTGGAGGCCGAGGAGGCGGCCGCCCGGGCGGCCCGGCGGGCCCGGTCCGCAGGGGCGCCGGAGTCGTGATCGATGGTGGAGCCGACCTTCCGCGCCTTGGAGCTGCTGGCTCATCTGGTGGTCAAGGCCACCGGCACCAAGATCACCTTCCGCGGTGAGGAGCAGATCCCCGAGCGGGGCGGCGCCGTGGTGGCGATCAACCACACCAGCTATGTCGACTTTCTGCCGGCCGCGCTGGCCGTCCACCGCCGGGGGCGTCGGCTGCGGTTCATGATCAAGGCCGAGATGCAGCAGGTCAAGCCGGTCAACTTCCTGATCAAGCACACCCGCACCATCCCGGTGGATCGCGGCGCCGGGGCGGGCGCCTACGCGGTGGCGGTGCAGCGGCTGCGCGAGGGTGAATTGGTGGGGGTGTATCCGGAGGCCACGATCAGCCGCAGCTTCGAGCTCAAGGAGTTCAAGACCGGCGCCGCGCGGATGGCCATCGAAGCCGACGTCCCGATCGTGCCGGTGATCGTCTGGGGGGCGCAGCGCATCTGGACCAAGGATCACCCGCGAAATGTGGGCCGCGCCAAAATACCCATTACTGTGCAGGTAGGCGCGCCATTGACGGCGCGCGAAGACATTGCGCAGACCGACGCCGCCCTGCGCGACTCGATGACCACCTTGCTGCACCGCGCGCAAGAGCACTATCCGGGCGAGCCCGGAGCGTATTGGCTGCCGCGCCGGCTGGGCGGCGCAGCGCCGACCCCGGCCGAGGCCGCTCGCATCGAGGCAACCGAGGCGGCGGCCCGCGCGGCTAAAAGGGCCGAGCGCCCGTCGCAGTAGGCGAAGGAGAGAACATGCCCGAGGGGTTCTACCGGCTGGCGGAATGGATCGTTCCGCCGATGGTCGCGATGCAGGGGACCAAGTTCACCTATCACGGCCTGGAGAACATTCCCGCGCGCGGCGGTGCCCTGCTGGCCCAGAACCACACCAGCTATCTGGACTGGCTGCCGACGCTGATGGCCGTGCGCGAGCGTCACCGGCGCGCCTACTTCATGATCAAGGCGGAGATGGCCGACGTGAAGGCGGTCAACTACGTCATCAATCACGCCCGGCTGATCCCGGTGGACCGCAGGTCCGGGCACGACGCCTTCGAGGTGGCCGTGCAGCGCATGCGCGAGGGCGAGCTGATCGGGATGCATCCTGAGGCCACCATCAGTCGCAGCTTCGAACTGCGCGAGTTCAAGACGGGGGCGGCGCGCATGGCGCTGGACGCCCACGTGCCGATCGTTCCGATCGTCGTGTGGGGCGCGCACCGGATCTGGCCCAAGGACCATCCCAAGAAGGTGTTCCGCAACAAGGTCCCGATCACGGTGGCGGCCGGGCAGCCGTTGCCGCCGCGCGGCACACCCGAGGAACTCAACCTGCTGTTGCGTTCGGCGATGAACGACCTGCTGTACCGGGTGCAGGAGGAATATCCGCACCCGAAGGACGAATTCTGGGTGCCGCGGCGGCTGGGCGGCAGCGCGCCCACCCAAGAGGATTCCCGGGCCCTGCGGTTGTCGGAGCTGCAGGAGCGAATGCGCAAGTACGGCACCGACGGCGTGACCCGGCCCGGGCAGAACCAGAGCGGGCTGCATTGAGCGGTCCGGCCAGCCGGCGAGGGGGACGGTCTCGATGACCCTGCCGGCGCTCATCGCCTGCGACGTCGACGGCACCCTGTTCGACGACGACGAGAAGATCTCCCCGCGCACCCGCGACGCCATCCGCGCCGCGGTGGGCGCCGGTGCGCAGTTCGTGGTGGCCACCGGCCGTCCGCCGCGCTGGATACGTCCGGTCGTCGACGCGCTGGGTTTCGCGCCGATCTCGGTGTGCGCCAACGGCGCCGTCATCTACGACGCCGCGACCGACCGCGTGGTGTCCACCCGCACGCTGAGCGTCGACACCCTGGCCGAGCTGGCGGAGCTGGCCACCCGCGTCATCCCGGGCGCCGGTTTGGCCGTCGAGCGGATCGGCGAAAGCGCGCACGACACGGCGACGCCGCAGTTCGTCAGCTCGCCGGGCTACGAGCATGCCTGGCTGAACCCGGACAACACCGAGGTGTCGATCCAGGATCTGCTCAGCGCCCCGGCGATCAAGCTGCTCATCCGCCGGTCCGGAGCCCGCAGCGCCGACATGGCGGCCGAATTGGCCAAGCACATCGGCATCGCGGGCGACATCACCTACTCCACCAACAACGGACTGGTCGAGATCGTGCCGCTGGGCACCAGCAAGGCCACCGGCATCGACGAGATCGCGCGGCCGTTGCAGATCGCCCCCGAGGAGGTGGTGGCGTTCGGCGATATGCCCAACGATCTGCCGATGCTGCGGTGGGCCGGACATGGCGTTGCGATGGGCAATGCCCATCCCGACGTGCAGGCCGCCGCCGACGAGGTGACCGCCCCCAACAACGACGACGGTGTGGGCCGCGTGCTGGAACGCTGGTGGCTTTAGGGTTGCGTCACGTGGGCGTCGGGTGCGACGGCAGCGAGAAGTGCTCGGCCGGAACCGTTGGGCCGCTCGGGGATTCGGTGGTCAGTGGAATGGTGATCCCGTCGACCACCTCGGAGACGTTTCCGGTCAGCCGCTCGTAGTTCAGCGTGCCATGCTGGAAATTCTGCGTAATCTGTAGCGGCTCTTGGATTTCCGCGCTGGTCGGCAATCCGAGCGGGCCGCGTTCATAGCTCTGCGAGCCCCAGGCGTCGTAGATGGCGCCGGTGACCGGCTGGGCGCCGGTGTCGGGCGACCAGTACATCGCGCCCCGGGCGAAGGTGACGAAGCGGGCGTCGCCCACCGCGCTGTCTTCCGGTGAGGTCGGCGAGCCCAGTACGCTGCTCATCCCGCCGATCGCCTGCCAGTGGTCATAGATCGCACCGCCCTGCAGCGCCTTGAGCAACTCTTCGGGCGGATCGTTGACATGCGATGCGATATCACGCATTTCGTCCATCAACGCGTAGGCCGCGTTGCCCGGGCAATCGGTGTTCCCGACGTCGCGGTGGGTGAAGATCGTCGGCAGCGTCGCGACGGCGCCGGCCGGGAAGGTGGTGTAGTGGCTGCCGGCCGATTCCAGTTGCACCGTGCCCTTCGGGTCAACGTTGTCCAGGCCCAGTCGCCAGCCCAGCAACCGGCCCATGGTCCGCAGCTGGATCGGGGTGGGGGGCACGTCGTCGAAGTTGCCGATCATCGCCACGCCCCAGGTGTTGCGGTTGAATCCGCCGGTGTGGAAGGCCTCGACAGCCTTGGTCATCCCGCCGGCGCTGCCCTCGAACACCTGGCCGTACTTGTCCACCAGCGCGTTGTACGCGATGTCGCACCAGCCCAGCGTCTTGCTGTGGTAGGTGTAAATCGCTTTGACGATGCCGGCCGATTCAAGCGGCGAATAGTCGTTGCTGCCGGCGGTGTGGTGGACCACCGCCGCGCGAATCCCGTTGTCGTACTGCGGGGAACCGCATCGCAACGATTCGTCGGCGCCCCATTGCGCGCGGCTGATGATGGGCGGGGCCTGGCCGGGCATCAAGACCCCGGCCGGTGGTGTCCAATGCGTGTCGGCCGGCGCCTGCGGTGGGGAGATGAGGACGGCCGAGATGTTCTGCCCCAAGGGCTGTTCGCGGGATGCCGGCTTATAGCCCAGATCGGGTTTCTCCGTCGGCGGCGCCGGGGGCGGTTGGGTCACCGCGGCGTCCAGCGGCCGGGTGACCGCGATCTGAACCGTCGTGGTGGTGCCGACGAACACCGGATCGGTGCCGCGGGGCCCCTCGAGGGACCCCGCCGTTGTCGCCCCGTCGGGTGCCGCGGTTTCGTACTCGGTCTGATACCAGGGGCCCCACGAGCCGTCGCGGTGCTTGGCCCGCACGCGCGTCGACGTGCCGGCCAGGTCGCCGGTGAGGGCAACCAGCGAGAAGGGGGTGCCCTGACTGATTTCGCGGACCGTGACGCCGGCCCCCAGCCCGACCAGCGGCTGTTCGGCCAGTTGGGTGCCGCGCGACGGCCCCGGGCTGGCGGCGCCGCGATCGCGTGTGGTGTCGGCCACCCACGAGACCAGGACGACGGTCGCCGCCATGGCGGTGAGCAGCATCGTCGGCGCACGACTGCGAGACACCAGCCGATGTTACGTGTGTTTCTAATGTTATCTATGGGACGACACGAGCTGAGCGGCGGCGAATGTCGACCAAAAATCGACGGCACCGCAGATATTTCTGCGGTGCCGTCTTGTGGAGGGTTTGGAAAGGACTAGACCGGGGGCAGCGCCGGTACCGCACCGGCGGCCGCCGGCAACGCGCCGGCCGCACCCGCGGCGGCGGGAAGAGCGCCCGCGGCCGCACCCGGTAGGGCACCCGCGGCACCCGGGAGGGCACCCGCGGCGCCCGGCAGAGCGCCCGCGGCACCCGGCAGAGCGCCCGCGGCACCCGGCAGAGCGCCCGCGCCACCGTGCATACCCTGCGTGATGGCCGGCATCACCAAGCCCTTGAGCAGGTCGATCGCCTGGCCGGCACCCAGCTGGTTGGCGGCTTGCATCACGTCGTTGACCAGACCGCCACTGGCACCGCCGGTGCCCGATCCGCCGCCCAGGCCGGTGCCGCCGCCGATCGGCGACGCGTTACCGAAGGTCGACGGGTCGCCCAGGATCGGGTAGGTACCACCGGCGCCCGGGTCCAACCCGGCCCCGGAGTCGATCGGCACCTCGCTCGGCGACACCGCCGGCCCACCCAGGCCCGGCGAAACTCCGGCCGGGCTGGTCAGTCCGGGATTGGACAGCGCCGGGTTGAGCCCGGCACCCGGAGTCGCGACACCGCCACCGGGGGTGGTGGGCAACGCGCCGGGAGCGGTGAGTCCGGGCGTCAATGGCGCCGCACCGGGGCTTGTCAGTCCCGGGCTCGTCAAGCCGGGGCTGGCCAGACCGGGACTGGTCAAGCCGGGGCTGGCCAGGCCGGGACTGGTCGCGCCCGGATTGGTCAGGCCCGTCGTCCCCAGTCCGGGGGTCCCGAGGCCCGGAGTGCCCAGGCCGGGGCTGGCGAGACCCGGCGTGGCGGTCGCGCCCCCGTTCAACGCGGGTATCGGGGGCATGTTGATCCCGAATTGCGACAGCCCCTGCGACAGGGCGCCCATCAGCTCACCGGGCAGGTCGCTCATCACCGCGGCCTGCTTGAACTCGTGGTGCTCGGGCGCCTTGTTGCCGGCGGTCGACTCGTAGACAAGGAAGTATGCGCAAGGACTCGCCACTGCCAGGGCGGCAACCGCGCTCATGGCTGTTGAGAGCTTGCGTCGGCGTCGGTTCGGCACGGAAGTCTCCTCTATCTGACTATGTGTTGTGTCGGCGCGTCCCGCCGGTCCTAGCTGGTGGGAATCACACAAAGTCGATGGTACGAGTGGTGATCGTGTTACTAGAGTGGTGATATTGAATCGTGAGGCAATTGCGACCCCGCCTGTGATCGCGGATCCGCGGCGCCACAACGGCGTCGTCACAAGCCGAGCCCGCCGCATGGCCTCGCCAAATGGGTTAGGGCCACGCGGTCGGATACCCTAAGCAACCGATGACCGCTCGTTTCGATCTTTTCGTCGTCGGCTCTGGATTCTTCGGACTGACCATTGCCGAGCGCGTGGCTACCCAGCTCGGGAAGCGCGTACTTGTCGTGGACCGCCGCCCGCACATCGGCGGCAACGCCTACTCAGAAGCCGAGCCGACCACCGGCATAGAGGTGCACAAGTACGGCGCCCACCTGTTCCACACCTCCAACAAGAGGGTGTGGGACTACGTGCGGCAGTTCACCGAGTTCACCGACTACCGCCACCGCGTCTTCGCGATGCACAACGGGCAGGCCTACCAGTTCCCGATGGGGCTCGGCCTGGTGTCGCAGTTCTTCGGCAAGTACTTCACCCCCGACGAGGCGCGCCGGCTCATCGCCGAGCAGGCCGCCGAGATCGACACGGCCGACGCGCAGAACCTCGAGGAGAAGGCGATCTCGCTGATCGGCCGCCCGCTCTACGAGGCCTTCGTCAAGGGTTACACCGCCAAGCAGTGGCAGACCGACCCCAAGGAGCTGCCGGCCGCCAACATCACCCGGCTGCCGGTGCGCTACACCTTCGACAACCGCTACTTTTCCGACACCTACGAGGGGCTGCCCGTCGACGGTTACACGGCCTGGCTGCGCAACATGGCCGCCGACGACCGCATCGAGGTCAGGCTGGACACGGACTGGTTCGACGTGCGCGACCAACTGCGCGCGGACAGCCCCGACGCGCCGGTCGTCTACACCGGGCCGCTGGACCGCTACTTCGACTACGCCGAGGGCCGGCTGGGCTGGCGCACGCTGGATTTCGAGCTGGAAGTGCTGCCCATCGGGGACTTCCAGGGCACACCGGTGATGAACTACAACGACCCCGACGTGCCCTACACCCGCATCCACGAGTTCCGTCACTTCCACGCCGAGCGCGACTATCCGACCGACAAGACCGTGATCATGCGGGAGTACTCGCGCTTCGCCGAGGACGACGACGAGCCCTACTATCCGATCAACACCGAGTCCGACCGCGCCCTGCTGGCCGCCTACCGGGCCAGGGCGAAGGCCGAGACCGCGTCGTCCAAAGTGCTGTTCGGCGGCCGGCTGGGCACCTACCAATACCTGGATATGCACATGGCCATCGCCAGCGCCTTGAACATGTACGACAACGTTCTCGCGCCGCACCTGCGTGACGGCGCATCCCTGACGGAAGCCCAGAACAAAGAGGAAGGCGCGCGCTAATGTCCGCCGTGAGCCTGCTGTCCCGGATCATCCTGCCGCGTCCCGGCGAGCCGCTCGACGTGCGCAAGCTCTACCTGGAGGAGTCGACGACGAACGCCCGGCGCGCGCACGCGACCAGCCGTACGTCGTTGGAGATCGGCAAAGAGTCCGAGGTGTCGTTCGCCACCTACTTCAACGCGTTCCCGGCCAGCTACTGGCGGCGCTGGTCGATCTGTCAGTCCGTGGTGCTGCGGGTCGAGCTGACCGGAACCGGGCGCGTCGACGTCTACCGCACCAAGGCCACCGGGGTGCGAATCTCGGTGCAGGGCCGCCAATTCGTCGGCACCGACGAGCAGCCGGCCGTCGTCGAGATCGAGGTGCCGCTGCGGCCGTTCGAGGACGGCGGCTGGATCTGGTTCGACATCACCACCGACACCGCGGTCAACCTCATCAGCGGCGGCTGGTACGCGACCGAGCCCGCGCCAGGCACGGCCAACATCGCCGTCGGCATCCCCACCTTCAACCGCCCCGCCGACTGCGTCAACGCGCTGGCCGACCTCACCGCGGATCCCTTGGTGGACAAGGTGATCGGTGCGGTCATCGTCCCCGACCAGGGCACCCGCAAGGTGCGCGACCACCCGGACTTCGCCGCAGCGGCCGCGGGCCTGGGCAGCCGGCTGTCTATTCACGACCAGCCCAACCTCGGCGGTTCCGGCGGCTACAGCCGGGTGATGTACGAGGCGCTGAAAAACACCGACTGCCAACAGATCCTGTTCATGGACGACGACATCCGCATCGAGCCGGACACGATCCTGCGGGTGCTGGCGCTCAACCGGTTCGCCAAGACGCCCACGCTGATCGGCGGGCAGATGCTCAACCTGCAGGAGCCGTCACACCTGCACATCATGGGCGAGGTCGTCAACCAGGCGAACTTCATGTGGACCGCCGCGCCGCACGCCGAGTATGACCACGACTTCGCCAAGTTCCCGTTGAACGACAAGAACGATCGCAGCGCGCTGCTGCACCGGCGCATCGACGTCGACTTCAACGGCTGGTGGACGTGCATGATTCCGCGGCAGGTCGCCGAGGAGCTGGGCCAGCCGCTGCCGCTGTTCATCAAGTGGGACGACGCCGAATACGGTCTGCGCGCCGGCGAGCACGGCTACCCGACGGTCACGCTGCCCGGCGCCGCGATCTGGCACATGGCCTGGAGCGACAAGGACGACGCCATCGACTGGCAGGCCTACTTCCACCTGCGCAACCGGCTGGTGGTGGCGGCGCTGCACTGGGAGGGTGACATCACCGGCCTGGTCCGCAGCCACCTCAAGGCGACCTTGAAACACCTTGCCTGCCTTGAGTATTCGACGGTCGCCATTCAGAACAGGGCCATCGACGACTTCCTCGCCGGCCCGGAGCACATCTTCTCGATCCTGGAATCGGGTCTGCCGGAAGTGCATCGGCTGCGCAAGGAATACCCGGACGCCGTCGTGCTGCCGGCGGCCAGCGAATTGCCGGCGCCGTCGCACAAGACCAAGGCGATGAAGCCGCCGGTGAACCCGGTCTCGATCAGCTACCGGCTGGCCCGCGGCATCCTGCACAACATGACCAAGGCCGACACCGAATCCCACATCCGGCCCGAGTTCAACGTGCCCACCCAGGATGCGCGCTGGTTCCGGCTGTGCACGGTCGACGGCGTGACGGTCACCACGGCGGACGGCTGTGGCGTGGTCTACCGGCAGCGGGACCGGCGAAAGATGTTCTCGCTCTTGTTCGCATCGCTGCGCCGTCAGCGTCAGTTGCTCAGCCGCTTCGACGAGATGCGCCGGGTGTACCGCGACGCCCTGCCGGTGTTGTCCAGCAAGCAGAAGTGGGAGACGGCGTTGCTGCCAGCTGCAGAACATGCATGAGGCCGCCGCTACACAGGCGCCCCGCGGCGAGGTGGCCGCGCTGGTCGCCGTCCAGGCGGCGCTGAGCGATCGTCCCGGGGCGCTCCCCACCGCCCGAGCGCTGTCCCACTTCGGCGAGCACAGTCTCGGCTGGGTGGTCGTCGCCGCGCTCGGCGCGCTGCTGTCACCGAAGCGGCGCCGCGACTGGCTGGTGGCCGGGGCCGGCGCGTTCGCCGCGCACGCCGCCGCCGTCGTCGTCAAGCGGATCGTGCGCCGCAAGCGGCCGCATGATCCCGCCATCGCGGTGAACGTCGGCACGCCCAGCCAGCTGAGTTTCCCGTCCGCACATGCCACTTCGACCACCGCCGCGGCCATCCTGATGGGCCGGACCACCGGCCTGCCGCTGCCCGCGGTCCTGGTGCCCCCGATGGCCTTGTCGCGGATGCTGCTGGGCGTGCACTACCCCAGCGACGTCGCCTTCGGCATCGCCCTGGGCGCCGTCGTTGCGGCGCTCGCGCGCCGTGCACGAGAGGTGTGGCTGGATGAGTGAGGACGTCGTGACCCGGCCGCCGGGCAACCTGATCACCGGGGTGATCAAGGCGATCCGGCCCCGCCAGTGGGTGAAGAACGTCTTGGTGCTGGCCGCACCGGTGGCCGGGCTGGGCAGCGGCATACGGTACGACTACGGGCAGATGCTCACCCAGGTGGGGCTGGCGTTCGTGGTGTTCAGCCTGGGGGCGTCGTCGGTGTATCTGGTCAACGACGTCCGCGACGTCGAGGCCGATCGCGAGCACCCCACCAAGAGATTCCGCCCGATCGCGGCGGGCGTGGTGCCCGAGTGGCTGGCCTACCTCCTGGCGGTGCTGCTGGGTGCGGCCTCGCTGGGCATCGCATGGCTGGTGACGCCGAACCTGGCGCTGGTGATGGCCATCTACCTCGCCATGCAGCTGGCGTACTGCTTCGGCCTCAAACACCAAGCGGTGCTTGACATTTGCATCGTGTCGTCGGCATACCTGCTGCGCGCCATCGCCGGCGGCGTGGCGACGGAAATCCCACTGTCCCAATGGTTCCTGCTGTCGGCCGCGTTCGCGTCGCTGTTCATGGTGGCCGGCAAGCGCTACGCCGAGCTGCAGGTCGCCGAGCGCACCGGCGCCAAGATCCGCAAGTCGCTGGAGAGCTACACCAGCACCTATCTGCGATTCGTCTGGACGATGTCGGCGACCGCGGTGGTGATCTGCTACGGCCTGTGGGCGTTCGAGCGCGACCACCACTCGGGGTCCTGGTACGCGGTGTCGCTGGTCCCGTTCACCATCGCGATCCTGCGCTACGCGGTCGACGTCGACGGCGGCCTGGCCGGTGAACCCGAAGACATCGCGCTGCGGGACCGGGTGCTGCAGCTGCTGTTCCTGGCGTGGATCGCGACAGTCGGAGCCGCCGTTGCCTTCGGTTAGCCCCGAACTGCAGGCTCTCAAAGCGCGCATGATGCGCAGCCGGCCGGTGCTCAGGCGGCCCGGCTGGCCCGTGTTTCCGTACACCACCATGGTGCGGGTCAGCCTGTGGATCAGCGTGGCGGTGGTCGCCGTGCTGTTCGGCTGGGGGAGCTGGCAGCGGCGGTGGATCGCCGATGACGGCCTCATCGTGTTGCGCACCGTGCGCAACCTGCTGGCCGGCAACGGCCCGGTGTTCAACCAGGGTGAGCGGGTAGAGGCCAACACCTCCACCGCCTGGACCTACCTGATGTACGTGGGGAGCTGGGTCGGCGGCCCGTTGCGCATGGAGTATGTGGCGCTCGCGCTGGCGCTGGTGCTTTCGGTGGCGGGCATAGCGCTGCTGATGCTGGGCGCCGCGCGGTTGTATGCGCCGAGCCTGCGCGGCCGCAAGGCGATCATGTTGCCCGCCGGTGCGCTCGTCTACATCGCGCTGCCGCCCGCGCGGGACTTCGCCACCTCCGGGCTGGAGAGCGGCCTGGCCCTGGCCTATCTCGGGTTGCTCTGGTGGATGATGGTCTGCTGGGCCCAGCCGGTGCGCAACCGCGCGGATAACAAGGTGTTCGCCGGCGCGCTGGCCTTCGTCGCCGGGTTCAGCGTGCTGGTGCGCCCGGAGCTGGCCCTCATGGGCGGCCTGGCGCTGATCATGATGCTGATCGCGGCTCGGACCTGGCGCCGCCGCGCATTGGTCGTGGTGGCCGGGGGCTTCGTCCCGGTCGCCTACGAAATCTTCCGGATGGGCTATTACGGCCTGCTGGTGCCCGGCACCGCGCTGGCCAAGGACGCGGCCGGGGACAAGTGGTCGCAGGGCATGATCTACCTGTTCAACTTCGACGCGCCCTACGCGGTGTGGATCCCCCTGGTCCTGCTGGTGCCGCTGGGGGCGCTGCTGTTCGCCGCGCGACGCCGGCCGTCGTTTCTGCGCCCCGCGCTGGCGCCCGACTACGGCCGCCTGGCCCGCGCCGTGCACAGCCCGCCGGCGGTGGTGGCGTGGGTGCTGGTCAGCGGTCTGCTGCAGGCCCTGTACTGGATCCGGCAAGGCGGCGACTTCATGCACGCGCGGGTGCTGCTGGCGCCGCTGTTCTGCCTGCTGGCTCCCGTCGCCGTCGTCCCGATCGCCATCCCCGACGGCCAGGACTATTCGCGGGAGACCGGTAACTGGGTCGCCGGCGCCGCGGGCGCGCTCTGGCTGGGACTGGCCGGATGGGCGCTGTGGGCGGCGAATTCGCCGGGCATGGGCGACGACGCCACCCACGTCACCTATTCCGGGATCGTCGACGAGCGCCGCTTCTATGCCCAGGCCACCGGTCACGCGCATCCGCTGACCGCCGCGGACTACCTGGGTTACCCACGGATGGCGGCCATCCTGACCGCCCTCAACAACACTCCCGACGGCGCGTTACTGCTGCCGTCGGGCAACTACATCCAATGGGACCTGGTGCCGCAGGCTCAGCCTGCGGCGGGTGATAAGTCACCGCAAAAACCGCAGCACGCCGTGTTTTTCACCAACCTCGGCATGGTGGGCATGAACGTCGGGCTCGACGTCCGGGTCATCGACCAGATCGGTTTGGCGAATCCGCTTGCGCAGCACACGGAACGGCTCAAGCACGGCCGCATCGGGCACGACAAGAACCTGTTTCCCGACTGGGTGATCGCCGACGGTCCCTGGGTGAAGGTGCCGCCGGGGATTCCGGGCTACCTGGATGCGCAGTGGGTCGCAGAGGCCGTCGCGGCGCTGCAGTGCCCCGACACGAAGGCGGTGCTCAGCTCGGTGCGCGCCCCGATGACCCCGCACCGATTCCTGTCCAATCTGGTGAATTCCTTCCGTTTCACCGGATATCGGATCGATCGGGTGCCGCGCTACGAACTGGCGCGATGCGGGCTGCCGATACCCCCGGAGGCACCGCCTCCACCGCGCGAGTAAGCGTCGCGCAGAAGAAATTTCGGTACATCCCGAACAAATCACATCCCGCCCGCCGCGAAAAAATGCTAGCAACATCACAATTGGCCTCTCACCAGCCCGCAATGACGATCAAGCACATGTTGAAAGCGCGCCTCTTAGACACATGTTTTAATTGAAAACCGCTGGGTACGAGGGTTGCTCGGCGGTCGGCGCCGCCGCCTCGATGCGACCGAACGCCATAAGGTGTGGTTGACTACACGAGCACTGCCGCGCCTGTGCGCTGGCAGGTTCGATCCAATCAAGCAAGAAGCGCCCGATCGGTGCAATGCGCCGAGAGGCCGCAAGAAGGATGAGGAAGCAAGGATGACGCTTGTCGACAGATTGCGCGGCGCCGTGGCGGGTATGCCGCGCCGGCTCGTCGTGGCGGCCGCTGGTGCGGCGCTGCTCTCGGGCCTGATTGGCGCCGTCGGAGGCTCGGCGACCGCCGGGGCCTTCTCGCGCCCGGGTCTGCCGGTGGAGTACCTGCAGGTTCCGTCCGCCGGGATGGGCCGCGACATCAAGATCCAGTTCCAAAGCGGTGGCCCGAACTCCCCGGCGTTGTACCTGCTCGACGGTATGCGTGCGCAGGACGACTTCAACGGCTGGGACATCAACACCCCGGCGTTCGAGTGGTACAACCAGTCGGGCATCTCGACGGTCATGCCCGTCGGTGGCCAGTCCAGCTTCTACTCCGACTGGTACAAGCCCGCCTGCGGTAAGGCCGGCTGCGTCACCTACAAGTGGGAGACCTTCCTGACCACCGAGCTGCCGGCGTACCTGGAGAGCCAGAAGCAGGTCAAGTCCACCGGCAGCGCCGTGGTCGGCCTGTCGATGGCCGGTTCGTCCGCGCTGATCCTGGCCGCCTACCACCCGCAGCAGTTCATTTACGCCGGCTCGCTGTCGGCGCTGCTGGACCCGTCGCAGGGCATGGGCCCGTCGTTGATCGGCCTCGCCATGGGTGACGCCGGTGGCTACAAGGCCGCCGACATGTGGGGTCCGAAGGAAGACCCGGCCTGGGCGCGCAACGACCCGTCGCTGCAGGTCGGCAAGCTGGTCGCCAACAACACCCGGATCTGGGTGTACTGCGGTAACGGCAAGCCGTCCGACCTCGGTGGCGACAACCTGCCCGCCAAGTTCCTCGAGGGCTTCGTGCGGACGTCCAACCTGAAGTTCCAGGACGCCTACAACGGGGCCGGTGGCCACAACGCGGTGTGGAACTTCGACGCCAACGGCACCCACGACTGGCCCTACTGGGGCGCGCAGCTGCAGGCGATGAAGCCTGACCTGCAGTCGGTGCTGGGCGCCACCCCGGGTGCGGGTCCGGCCACAGCCGCCGCGACCAACGCCGGAAACGGCCAGGGCACCTAACCAACGCCAAGCAAGACGACCAGCGGCGGGAACCCTTCGGGGTTTCCGCCGCTGGCCGTTGGCGCCTGTGACGTGTTTCACTACCCCGCGGGCGGGGGAACTAAGCCGCTGGCTAATGTGCTTTCAGCGACTAGACGATGGAGGGTGGACATGACGGTCGGGCGGGGTATGTCAGCGCTGCTGCGGTTGTTCTGCGTAGCCGTACTCGCGGTCGGGTTGGCCTTCGCGCTGCAGCCCGCCGCAACCGTCGGCAAAGCCCGCGCGGCGGGCTACGAAAGCCTGATGGTTCCCTCGGCGGCGATGGGCCGCGACATCCCGGTGGCCTTCCTCGCCGGCGGACCGCATGCCGTCTACCTGCTGGACGCCTTCAATGCGGCCCCGGACGTGAGCAACTGGGTCACCGCCGGTAATGCGATGAACACCCTCGGCGGCAAGGGCATCTCGGTGGTAGCCCCGGCCGGCGGCGCCTGGAGCATGTACACCAACTGGGAGCAGGACGGCAGCAAGCAGTGGGACACCTTCCTGTCCAGCGAGCTGCCCGATTGGCTGGCCGCCAATAAGGGCCTCGCCCCCGGCGGCCACGCCGCCGTCGGCGCCTCGCAGGGCGGGTACGGCGCGATGGCGCTGGCCGCTTTCCACCCCGACCGCTTCGGCTTCGCCGGATCGCTGTCCGGGTTCCTCTACCCGTCGAGCACCAACTACAACGGCGCCATCCTGGCCGGCCTGCAGCAGTTCGGCGGCATCGACGGCAACGGCATGTGGGGCGCCCCGCAGCTGGGCCGCTGGAAGTGGCACGACCCCTACGTGCACGCCTCGTTGCTGGCGCAGAACAACACCCGGGTGTGGGTGTGGAGCCCGACCAACATGGGCGGCGACGACGCCGCCATGATCGGCCAGGCGGGCGCGGCGATGGGCAGTTCCCGGGAGTTCTATCAGCAGTACCGCAGCAACGGCGGACACAACGGCCACTTCGACTTCCCCGGCGGCGGCGGCAACGACTGGGGCTCGTGGTCGGGGCAGCTCGGCGCGATGTCGGGCGACATCGTCGGCGCCATTCGGTAGCGGCGATCGCGAGCGCGGCGACGCCGGGCGCTGCGGGTCGGCGCCATTCGGTAGCGCCGATCGCGAGCGCGGCGACGCCGGGCGCTGCGGGTCGGCGCCATTGATGTAGCGCGTCGCTGGCCAAAAGCGCATTCGGCAAAGCCGGTACCGTGTAGGGGGTGCAGCAGGGGTCGGGAGGACCGCGTAGCTGCGATCCACCGACTCTGCTGGCAGGAGAACATGGCTAAAAGCGCGCGGCGTAAGCGTCAACGCACCCTCGCTTGGATCGCCGCCCTGTCCGTGGCCGCCGTCGTCCTGTTGGGCATCCTGGCCGCTGTCACCCTGCTGCGCGGCCACAACTCCGAGCCCAGCGCGGTGCCGACCGGGGTGCTGCCTCCGTCGTCGACCACCACGCACCCGCACAAGCCGCGGCCCGCCTCGCAGGACGCGTCGTGCCCCGATGTGCTGCTGGTCAACGTGCCCGGCACGTGGGAGTCGGCGGTCGCGGACGACCCCGGCAATCCGACGCAATTCCCCAACGCGTTGCTGCACAAGGCGACCGCCAGCCTCACCCAGCAATTCCCGTCGTCGCGGCTGCAGGCCTACACCACCCCGTACACCGCGCAGTTCCACAACCCGCTGAGCGGCGACACCCAGATGTCCTACAACGCCAGCCGCGCCGAGGGCACCCGCGCGACCGTTCAGGCGATGACCGACATGAACACCAAGTGCCCGCTGACCAGTTACGTGCTGATGGGCTTTTCGCAGGGCGCGGTGATCGCGGGTGACATCGCCAGCGATATCGGCAACGGCCGCGGACCCGTCGACGACGACCTGGTGCTGGGTGTGACATTGATCGCTGACGGTCGCCGCCAGATCGGCGTCGGCAACGACATCGGCCCCAACCCGCCGGGACAGGGCGCCGAGGTCACCCTGCACGAGGTGCCCATCCTGTCCGGGATGGGCCTGACCATGACCGGCGCGCGCCCGGGTGGTTTCGGCGACCTCAACGACAAGACCAACGAGATCTGCGCGCCCGGCGACCTGATCTGCGCAGCTCCGGAGGAAGCTTTCAGCATCGCCAACCTGCCGGCCACGCTGAACACCTTGGCCGGCGGGGCCGGTCAGCCGGTGCACGCCCTGTACGCCACGACGCAGTGCTGGAGCATCGACGGGGCGCCGGCAACCGACTGGACGCTGAACTGGGCTCACGGCCTGATCGCAAATGCGCCACAACCAAAACACGGATGATCAACGGCGGTGGGACACAAGCCTCAGGTGGCGGTTGACGGTAGCGAACAGCGGTACCTTGTGATTTGGTCTGCCGTAGGCAGGCCCGTAACATTAAGAGGAATTTAAGAGCTATCGGACCTTCGTCGCGCACCCAGTCGGGGTCGATGGTGGCTGGGCTGGCACATGGCCGGCGTTGCCCATCGGGTGCCGTGCGAGGTCCGGCGCGCGTGCGTAGACATGTAACCGTCGGCTCAGCCGGCTGAAGAACGAAGCCGTCGGCGGAGCCGACCAAGGAACACAGCGTCGGCCGAGCCGACCGAAAACAGGTGCGACAGGAGAGCGGAATGCCCTACCACAACCCGTTCATCGTGAATGGAAAGATCAAGTTCCCGGACAACACCAACTTGGTCAAGCACGTTGAGAAATGGGCGAGGGTGCGTGGCGACAAGCTCGCCTACCGGTTCGTCGACTTCTCCACCGAACGCGACGGTGAATACCGCGACATCGTGTGGCGCGACTTCAGCGCCCGCAACCGGGCCGTGGGCGCCCGCCTGCAGCAGGTCACCCAGCCGGGCGACCGCATCGCCGTGCTCTGCCCGCAGAACCTCGACTACCTGATCGCGTTCTTCGGCGCCCTGTACGCCGGCCGGATCGCGGTCCCGTTGTTCGACCCCGCCGAGCCGGGTCACGTCGGGCGCCTGCACGCCGTCCTCGACGACTGCACCCCCTCGACGATCCTGACCACCACCGACGCCGCCGAGGGCGTCCGCAAGTTCATCCGCGCCCGGTCGGCCAAGGAACGGCCCCGCGTCATCGCCGTCGACGCCGTCCCCAACGAGGTCGCCGCGACGTGGGAGCCGCCGGAGGCCGACGAGGAGACCATCGCCTACCTGCAGTACACCTCCGGCTCCACCCGGACCCCGACCGGCGTGCAGATCACCCACCTCAACCTGCCCACCAACGTGTTGCAGGTACTCAACGGGCTGGAAGGCAAGGAGGGCGACCGCGGTCTGTCCTGGCTGCCGTTCTTCCACGACATGGGGCTGATCACCGCGCTGCTCTCGCCGGTGCTGGGCCACAACTTCACCTTCATGACGCCGGCCGCCTTCGTGCGCCGGCCGGGCCGGTGGATCCGGGAGATGGCCCGCAAGCCCGAGGACGATCCCGACAGCGAGGTCTTCACCGTCGCGCCGAACTTCGCGTTCGAGCACGCGGCGGTGCGCGGGGTGCCCAAGGAGGGCGAGCCGCCGCTGGACCTGAGCAACGTCAAGGCCATCCTCAACGGCAGCGAGCCGGTGTCCCCGGCGTCGATGCGCAAGTTCTACGAGGCCTTCGCGCCGTACGGCCTGCGGGAGACCGCGATCAAGCCGTCCTACGGCCTCGCCGAGGCGACGCTGTTCGTCTCCACCACGCCGATGGACCAGGCGCCCACGGTCATCCACGTCGACCGTGACGAGCTGAACAAGCAGCGCTTCGTCGAGGTGCCCGCCGATTCGCCGAAGGCCGTTCCGCAGGTTTCCGCCGGCATCATCGGCGTTGACGAATGGGCCGTCATCGTCGACCCGGAGACCGCGAGCGAGCTGCCGGACGGCCAGATCGGCGAGATCTGGCTGCACGGAAAGAACCTGGGCACCGGCTACTGGGGCAAGGAAGACGAGACCAACGACGTCTTCCGCAACATCCTCAAGTCGCGGATCAGCCAGTCGCACGCCGAGGGCGCCCCGGACGACGGCACCTGGGTCAAGACCGGCGACTACGGCACCTACCACAAGGGCCACCTCTACATCGCCGGCCGCATCAAGGACCTGGTCATCATCGACGGCCGCAACCACTACCCGCAGGACCTCGAGTACTCGGCGCAAGAGGCCAATAAGGCGCTGCGCACCGGCTACGTGGCCGCCTTCTCGGTGCCGGCCAACCAGCTGCCGAAGGAAGTCTTCGACAACCCGCACACCGGCATCAAGTACGACCCCGACGACGTCTCCGAGCAGCTGGTGATCGTCGCCGAGCGCGCGGCCGGCTCGCACAAGCTGGACTACCAGCCCATCGCCGACGACATCCGGGCGGCCATCGCCGTGCGCCACGGCGTGACGGTCCGCGACCTGCTGCTGGTGCAATCGGGCACGATCCCGCGCACCTCCAGCGGCAAGATCGGGCACCGCGCCTGCCGCGCGGCCTACCTCGACGGCAGTCTGCGAAGCGGCGTCGGTTCCCCGACGGCCTTCGCCAAGTCCACTGACTGAATCTCTGAGGACCATGGCTGACACTGAGCACCCCGAAAACGACACTCCGGGCGGGGAGGTGCCCGCCGCGCCCCCCGCTAAGGGGACCGACATGACCGTGCCCGAGATGCGCGAATGGCTGCGCAACTGGGTGGGCCGGGCCGTCGGGAAGCCTGCCGACGAGATCGACGAGTCGGTGCCGATGGTCGAACTCGGCCTGGCGTCGCGCGACGCCGTGGCCATGGCCGCCGACATCGAGGACCTGACCGGGGTCACCCTGTCGGTCGCGGTCGCCTTCCAGCACCCGACCATCGAATCGCTGGCCACCCGCATCATCGAGGGCGAGCCCGAGGTGGCCGACGACGAGCTCGACGGCGCCGACTGGACGCGCACCGGTCCCGCCGAGCGCGTCGACATCGCGATCGTGGGCCTGTCGACCCGGTTGCCCGGCGACATGAACTCCCCGGACGAGACGTGGGCGGCGCTGATGGAGGGCCGCGACGCGATCACCGACCTGCCCGAGGGCCGCTGGTCGGAATTCCTCGAGGAGCCGCGCATCGCCGAGCGGGTCAGCACCGCGCGCACCCGGGGCGGGTACCTGAAGGACATCAAGGGCTTCGACTCGGAGTTCTTCGCCGTCGCCAAGACCGAGGCCGACAACATCGACCCGCAGCAGCGGATGGCGCTGGAGCTCACGTGGGAGGCGCTCGAGCACGCCCGCATCCCGGCGTCGAGCCTGCGCGGCGAGGCGGTCGGCGTGTACGTCGGCTTCTCCAACAACGACTACCAATTCCTGGCGGTGTCGGACCCGACGGTCGCGCACCCCTACGCGATCACCGGAACGGCCAGCTCGATCATCGCCAACCGGGTGTCCTACTTCTACGACTTCCGCGGTCCCTCGGTGGCGCTGGACACCGCCTGCTCGAGCTCGCTGGTGGCGACGCACCAGGCGGTGCAGGCGCTGCGCAACGGCGAATGCGACGTGGCCGTCGCGGGCGGTGTCAACGCGCTGCTCACCCCGCTGGTGACGCTCGGTTTCGACGAGATCGGCGCGGTGCTTTCTCCCGACGGCCGGATCAAGTCGTTCTCCTCGGACGCCGACGGCTACACCCGCTCCGAGGGCGGCGGCATGTTCGTGCTCAAGCGGGTCGACGACGCCCGCCGCGACGGTGACCAGATCCTGGCCGTCATCGCCGGTAGCGCGGTCAACCACGACGGCCGGTCCAACGGGCTGATCGCCCCCAACCAGGACGCCCAGGCCGAGGTGCTGCGCCGGGCGTACAAGGACGCCGGAATCGACCCGCGCACCGTCGACTACATCGAGGCGCATGGCACCGGCACCGTCCTGGGCGACCCGATCGAGGCCGAGGCGCTGGGCCGCGTCGTCGGGCGCGGCCGCCCGGCCGACCGCCCGGCGTTGCTGGGCGCGGTGAAAACCAATGTGGGACACCTGGAGTCGGCGGCCGGTGCGGCCAGCCTGGCCAAGGTGGTGCTGGCGCTGCAGCACGACAAGCTGCCGCCGTCGATCAACTTCGCCGGCCCGAGCCCCTACATCGACTTCGACGGCATGCGCTTGAAAGTCGTTGACAGCGCGAGCGATTGGCCGCGATACGGCGGTTACGCGCTGGCCGGGGTGTCCAGCTTCGGCTTCGGTGGGGCCAACGCGCACCTGGTGGTGCGCGAGGTGTTGCCCCGCGACGTGATCGAACGCGAGCCCGAGCCGCATGCCGAGGTAATCGCTCCGGCGGCCGCCGGCGAAGACCCCGCCGAGGCGCCCACGCTGGAAAGCCACTCGCTGCGGTTCGACGACTTCGGCAACATCATCCCCGACGCCTCGGAGGCGGTGGAGGAAGAATACGAGCTGCCCGGCCTCACCGACGAGGCGCTGCGCCTCAAAGCGATCGCGGCCGAAGAGCTTGCCGCGCAAGAGGAATCGGAACCGACCAAGCCGCTGATCCCGCTCGCGGTGTCGGGATTTTTGACCTCGCGCAAGAAGGCCGCCGCCGCCGAGCTCGCGGACTGGATGGAAAGTCCGGAAGGCCAGGCGTCGTCGCTGGAATCGATCGGCCGGTCACTGTCGCGGCGCAACCACGGCCGCTCGCGCGCGGTGGTGCTGGCCCACGACCACGAAGAGGCCATCAAGGGCCTGCGGGCGGTCGCCGAGGGCAAGCAGAAGCCCAACGTGTTCAGCACCGACGGGCCGGTCACCAGCGGCCCGGTCTGGGCGATGGCCGGTTTCGGTGCGCAGCACCGCAAGATGGGCAAGAACCTGTATCTGCGCAACGAGGTTTTCGCCGAATGGATCGAGAAGGTCGATGCGCTGATCCAGGACGAGCGGGGTTACTCGGTGCTCGAGCTGATCCTCGACGACTCCCACGAGTACGGCATCGAGACCTCCAACGTCGTCATCTTCGCGATCCAGATCGCGCTGGGCGAGCTGCTCAAGCACCACGGCGCCAAACCCGCTGCGGTGATTGGCCAGTCGCTCGGTGAGCCCGCGTCGGCCTACTTCGCCGGCGGCCTGTCGCTGCCCGACGCGGCCCGCGTGATCGCGTCACGCTCGCACCTGATGGGCGAGGGCGAGGCCATGCTGTTCGGCGAATACATCCGCCTGATGGCGCTCGTCGAGTACTCCGCCGACGAGCTCAAAACCGTGTTCGGTGACTTCCCCGGCCTGGAGGTGTGCGTCTACGCCGCGCCCAGTCAGACCGTGATCGGCGGTCCGCCCGAGCAGATCGACGCCATCGTCGCCCGCGCCGAGGCCGAGGGCCGCTTCGCCCGCAAGCTGCAGACCAAGGGCGCCGGGCACACCTCGCAGATGGACCCGCTGCTCGGGGAGTTCTCCGCGGAGCTGCAGGGGATCGCGCCGATGAGCCCGACCGTCGGCATCTTCTCGACGGTGCACGAGGGCAGCTACATCAAACCCGGCGGCGAGCCGATCCACGACGTCGCCTACTGGGTCAAGGGAATGCGGCACTCGGTCTACTTCACCCACGGCGTGCGCAACGCCGTCGACAGCGGCCACACCACCTTCCTGGAGCTCGCGCCCAACCCGGTGGCGCTGATGCAGATCGGCCTGACCACCGCCGCCGCGGGATTGCATGATGCCCAACTGATTCCGACGCTGGCCAAAAAGCAGGACGACGTCGAGTCGATGATCTCGGCCATGGCCCAGCTCTACGTCCACGGTCATGATCTGGACATCCGCACGCTCTTCACCCGTGCCCAAGGGCCAGAGGACTACGCGAACATCCCGCTGACCAAGTTCAAGCGCAAAGAGCACTGGCTGGACGTGCACTTCTCCGGCGACGGCTCGGTGATCATGCCGGGCACCCACGTCGCGCTGCCGGACGGGCGCCACGTCTGGGAGTACGCGCCGCGCAACGGCGAGACGGACCTGGCCGCGTTGGTGAAATCCGCTGCGAAACAAGTCCTTTCGGACGCGCAGCTGGTGGCGTCCGAGCAGCGCGCGGTGCCCGGCGCGGGCGCGCGGCTGGTGACGACCATGACCCGGCACCCGGGCGGCGCCTCGGTCCAGGTGCACGCCCGCATCGACGAGTCCTTCACCCTGGTCTACGACGCGCTGGTGTCGCGGGCCGGTCAGAGCGTGGCGGCGTTGCCCACCGCGGTGGGCGCCGGTGCGGCCATCGCCGCGCCGACCACGACCGCCGCGGTCGAGGCGCCCGAGGCGCCGACCGAGGACGCCGACGCTGAGACACTGTCGGACAGCCTGACCAACCGCTATCTGCCGTCCAGCGTGGGCCGCTGGTCACCGGATTCCGGCGAGACCGTCGGCGAGCGGCTGGGGCTGATCGTCTCGGCGGCCATGGGCTACGAGCCCGAGGACCTGCCGTGGGAGGTGCCGCTGATCGAGCTGGGCCTGGACTCGCTGATGGCGGTGCGGATCAAGAACCGCGTCGAATACGACTTCGACCTGCCGCCAATCCAATTGACGGCCGTGCGCGACGCCAACCTGTACGCCATCGAGAAGCTGATCGAGTACGCGGTCGAGCACCGCGACGAGGTCGAGCAGCTACACGAGCACCAGAAGACGCAGACGCCCGAGGAGATCGCCAGGGAGCAGGCCCAACTGCTCAGCGGGGCCACGCCGACGACGGCCGCCGCACCGGCGCCGGACCCGCAGGCCGAGCCCCAGACGCAGCCCGAACCACCGCCGTCGGACGCCACCATCCCGCCGCCTCCGACGGACCCGTCGGGCCCGAAGGGCGCAACGACCAACGGTGCGAAGCCGGACCTGGCCGCGGCGCTCAGCCAGGAGGCGGTCGCCAAGGCGCTGAATTCCGATGTGCCGCCGCGCGACGCCGCCGAGCGGGTCACCTTCGCCACCTGGGCGATCGTGACCGGCAAGTCGCCGGGCGGCATCTTCAACCCGCTGCCCAAGCTCGACGAGGACACCGCGGCCAAGATGGCGCAGCGGCTCTCCGAGCGCGCCGAGGGTGACGTCACCGCCGAGGACGTCCTGACGTCGGACACCATCGAGGCGCTGGCCGAAAAGGTGCGTCAGTACCTGGAGGCCGGGCAGATCGACGGCTTCGTCCGCACGCTGCGGGCGCGCCCCGAGGGCAGCTCCAAACCGCCGGTGTTCGTGTTCCATCCGGCCGGCGGGTCGACCGTCGTCTACGAGCCGCTGCTGAACCGGCTGCCCGCGGATACGCCGATGTACGGCTTCGAGCGCGTGGAGGGCACCGTTCAGGAGCGGGCCGCCCAGTACGTGCCGAAGCTGTTGGAGATGAACGCGGGCAAGCCGTTCATCCTGGCCGGGTGGTCGCTCGGCGGCGCGCTGGCCTACGCGTGCGCGATCGGTCTGAAGC
>NZ_LZMG01000297.1:0-14832 GCF_001673615.1 Mycobacterium sp. 1245499.0 | reverse complement strand
TCCCGCTGTCGGCGTTCCGTGACCCCGCGGCGGCGAGCGGTCCGGCCGACGTGTGGAATCACTTGGTGCGCTTCACCTTCTGTAAACGTGACGACACGCTCGACGAGGCGATCAAGCGGCTGGCCGCACTGAAAGACGCCGGTTAGCCGGCCGTTCCCATCACGCGCTTACGCAGACCCTCCAGCGCGGCGTGCAGGATTTTCTTGCGGGCCCGGGCGATCCAGAACTCCGGTAGCGGCGCCCACGGTTCGACGGTGATGGTGAAGCGCACCCTGGTCTTGTCCACGCCCAGCCGGCTCAGGTTGTACTCGCCGTGCTGACCGTGCTGCTGCGCCGTCTTCCGGGCGTCCCACACCATCCAGTCTGGGCCCCAATGGTATTCGAGCAATTCCGTGTCGTGGATGCCGGTCACCGAGATCGTGACCTTCACGTGGTGGGGGCGGCCGTCGGGATGCTTGTCGACGACCTCGACCCGCTTGTGGACCGACGACCACGAGGGCACGGCATCCATATCGGCGAGCGCCTCCATGATGACTTCCGGAGGCGCGTCGATGATGATTTCCGACGATGCTTGAACGGCCACTACCACTAAGTTAACGCCAGCGCAGCCACCGGCGAAGGCTATTCGGTCCCGGGGGACTCCCTGTCGCCCGAGACCAGGTCGCGCAATCCCTTCATGGAGGCGTCGAGAACGCTCTCGGCGGCCCGTCGAACGATGAACGCGGGCATGGGCCGGCCGGGTTCGACGGTGATGTCGAAACGCACCCGAGTCTGGTCGATCCCTTCGGGTTTGAGGGTGTATTCGACGTGCTGCCCATGCTGCTGCGAGGTTCCCGTGGCGTCGTAGACGACCCAATCGGGACCCCAGTGATATTCCAGGACCTCCTTATCGACCAGCCCGAGAATCTTGATGGTGGTCTTGACATGGTGCGGCCGGCCGTCGGGATAACGGTCGATCACTTCGATGTGTTTGTGCAGCGGCGACCACGATGACAGGACGCCGACATCTGTCAGCGCCTCCATGACCACTTCTGGCGGCGCGTTGACGACGAATTCCCGTGATGCTTTTACGGCCACTGAAGATCAACTTAGCAACGCCGATCCCGCTGCGGACGGATTCGGCGTAACCAGTTCCCTACCAGTTGATTTCGGCAAGCGGTGTGGTTTTCGCCGGCGGCGGTCCGACCGGTCCGGCCGGGGTCCGCGAAAAGCGTGGGGCGGGCGCGGCCTGGTCGGCGCCATGGGCGGTGATCACAGTGGACCGCGCCCGCAAGTGCTCGTCGGTGGCGGCCTCGCTCCACGTCAGCACTGCGGTGACGCACGCGTCGGTGCCGGCGAACGTCTGTGCCCACTCGTCGCGCGTGCGCCCGGCGAACCGCCGGGTGAAGATCTCGCGCATCCGCGGATAGGAAGCTTTGTCGTGTTGGGCCGGCACGTCATCGGGTGACAGGCCAAGCCCATCGAGCAACGCCGCGAAGAATTGCGGCTCGATGGCGCCGACGGCCACGTACTTACCGTCGGCGGTCTCGTAGCAGCTATAGAACGGGGCGCCACCGTCGAGCAGAAACGATTCGCGCCGGTCGCGCAGTGCCCCAGTGGACTTCATGGTCCACATCATCTGGGACAGCAGGCTGACACCGTCGACCATCGCCGCGTCGATCACCTGCCCGGTGCCCGTGCGTTCGCGTTCGTAGAGGGCGGCCGCGATGCCGATCACCACCAGCATCGAGCCGCCGCCGAAGTCGGCGACCAGGTTCAGCGGCGGCATCGGGGGCCGGTCGGCATATCCCAGCGCCGACAGCGCACCGGTCTGCGCCAGGTAGTTGATGTCATGCCCGGCGGTCGCGGCCAGCGGCCCGTCCTGGCCCCAGCCGGTCATCCGGGCGTAGATCAGCCGCGGGTTGAGCGCCGCGCAGTCGTCGGGCCCGATGCCGAGCCGCTCGCAGGTTCCGAGACGGAAGCAGTCCAGCAGCACGTCGGCCTTGGCGGCCAGGCCCAGCAGCGCCTGCGGCTGCGCCTTGACGTCCAGGTCGACGATCCGCTTGCCGCGATGCAGCAGATCACGACCCTCGGCTGGCATCGCGATCGCCACGCCGCCGGGCCGGCGCACCCGCACCACGTCGGCACCCAGGTCGGCGAGCAGCATTCCCGCGTGCGGCCCGGGCCCGATGCCGCCGAGTTCGATGACGCGCACCCCCGCCAGCGGCCCGCCACCGCCCACGGCGGCTAGTTACCCTTCTTCACCTGGAGCACCCGCTCGCGCAGCGCCTTGGTCGCCGAATCGATAGTTCCCTTCACGGCACGCTTGAGCACGAAGCCCGGCAGCGGCACGTTCGGGTCGGCCAGCAACTCGAACTTGACCAGGGTCCCCTCGCCCTGCGGCACCAGGGTGTACTTTCCGTCCTGCGCCTTCTGCTGCGAGGAGCTGACCAGCTTCCAGCTCACCACGTTGTCGCCCCAGGTGTAGGCCACCACCTGTTCATCGGTGATCCCGGCGACCTTGACCTTCATCCGCACTTGGCGGGGGCGCCCGTCGTCGCCGGTGTCGAGGATCTCCGCACTCTGATGCGGCTCCGACCAGTCGGGCATCGCTTCGAAGTCGGCGATGACGTCCAGAATCTCCTCGGGACTGGCTTCGATGACGATGTCGCGGGATTCTTTGAGTGCCATGGCCCGCACGATACTGGCACCGCGTCTCACCCGGAACGGATTGAACTTCGAGCGTACCGTCGTGCCTGTGACTGATGCCGCGACCGATACCGCATACACCGTCGGTGACTACCTGTTGGACCGTCTCGCCGAGCTCGGCGTCTCGGAGATCTTCGGTGTTCCCGGCGATTACAACCTGGAATTCCTCGACCACATCATCGCCCATCCCCGCATCCGCTGGGTCGGCAACGCCAACGAGCTCAACGCTGGCTACGCCGCCGACGGATATGGTCGCCTGCGCGGAATGTCGGCTTTGGTAACGACATTCGGCGTCGGCGAGCTCTCGGCGGCCAACGCGATCGCGGGCAGCTACGCCGAACAGGTACCCGTCGTGCACATCGTCGGCGGCCCGTCCAAGGACGCCCAGGGCACCCGCCGGGCGCTGCACCATTCGCTCGGCGACGGGGACTTCGAGCACTTCTTTCGGGTCAGCCGCGAAATCACCTGCGCCCAAACTAATCTCATGCCCGCGACGGCCCGCCGCGAGATCGACCGGGTGTTGTCGGAGGTGCGTGAGCAGAAACGCCCCGGCTACATCCTGCTGTCCACCGACGTGGCGCGCTTCCCCACCGAGCCGCCGGAGGCGCCGTTGCCCCGCTACACCGGGGGCACCAGTCCCCGCGCGCTGGCCATGTTCGTCGAGGCGGCGAGCGCACTCATCGGCGACCACCAGGTCACGGTGCTCGCCGACCTGCTGGTGCACCGGCTGCAGGCGATCAAGGAACTCGAGGCGCTGCTGGCCGCCGACGTGGTGCCGCACGCCACGTTGATGTGGGGCAAGAGCCTGCTCGACGAGAGCTCACCCAACTTCCTGGGCATCTACGCCGGGTCGGCCAGCGCGCCGGCGGTGCGCGCCGCGATCGAGGACGCGCCCGTGCTGGTGACCGCCGGCGTCGTGTTCACCGACATGGTCAGCGGCTTCTTCAGCCAGCGCATCGACCCGGCCCGGACCATCGATGTGGGCCAGTATCAGAGCAGCGTGGCCGGGGAAGTCTTCGCGCCGTTGGAAATGGGCGCCGCGCTCGACGCGCTGGCCACCATCGTGGCCCGGCGCGGGGTCTCGTCGCCGCCGGTGGTCTCGCCGCCCGCCGAGCCGCTGCCGCCGCCCCCGCCCCGCGACGAACCGCTGACCCAGAAGATGTTGTGGGACCGCCTGTGTGTGGCCCTCACACCGGGCAACGTGGTGCTCGCCGACCAGGGCACCTCCTTCTACGGCATGGCCGACCACCGGCTGCCGCAGGGCGTGACGTTCATCGGTCAACCACTATGGGGCTCAATCGGTTACACGTTGCCCGCCGCGCTCGGGGCGGCCGTGGCGCACCCGGACCGCAGGACGGTGTTGATCATCGGCGACGGCGCGGCGCAACTGACCGTCCAGGAGCTGGGCGCCTTTTCGCGCGAGGGCCTGACCCCCGTCATCGTGGTGGTCAACAACGACGGCTACACGATCGAGCGGGCGATCCACGGCCAGACCGCGCCCTATAACGACATCGTGAGCTGGCAGTGGACGGACGTTCCCCGGGCGCTGGGCGTCACCGACCACTTGTCGTTCCGGGTGCAGACCTACGGCGAGCTCGACGACGCCCTGACCGCAGCGGCGCAGCACCAGGACCGCATGGTGTTCGTCGAGGTGATACTGCCACGGCTCGAAATCCCCAACCTGCTCGTCGACCTCGTCCGACCGACGTCACCGGACGGCAGCCCCCGGCGCTGACGCCCTAGCGCGAGTTCGGGGTTCGCTCCGGGCTGGACGAGCGCAGGATGGCCTGCACCGTGCGCCGGCAGCGACCGCAGTCGGCGCCCGCCCCACAGGCCTGGGCGACTTCCTTGGTCGTCGACGCCCCGCATTCCACGGCCTCGGTCACGGTTTGGCTGGTGACGCCGTTACACAGGCATACGAACACCGGCGAGCCCTCAGTCCGCCCCGATGCGCATCATGTCGAAGAATCGGCCGACGAACAGCGGCGGGTAGGCACCGATGCCCGCGCCCGACATCCATTGCGCCGCGGCATCGGGGTGGTCGATCCAGCGCCGCGCGCTTTCCTCGTCGGGAAACTCCTGCAGGATCAGCACCTCGTGATCGTCGTCGAAAGCCTGGAATACCCACGTCTTTCGGATTCCGGCGGTGGTGAATCTGTCTATCGCCGTGCCGACTTCGGAGGTCAGCAGGGACACGTCGTTGACCGACGCGATGGCGGCCACCACGACGCCCGGTGCCGCAGGGGTTTTCGGTGGCTGCGCGATGAACCTGTCGACGATCTCGCCGGCGAAGACCGCGGGTATGTCCTCGACGCCGGCCTCGTCGAACCAGTCGAAGAAGACCCGGGAGCGCAACAGCTCCACGATCGGCTCCCTGCTGTGGACGCCGATCATCACCAACACCCGCCCGTGGTCATGTGTCGAGGTGTAGACGAGCACATGGTGCGCACCGATGTCGGCCAGGGCGGCCTTATTGCGTTCCAGCAGCGGCCATACCCTGGTCGGGTCGGGGACGCGATAATCCGACGCGATCACCATCGAATGAATGTCGCCGTTGTTCACCGCAGTTGGTCCTTCATCACTTTCCCTGTGGCGTTGAGTGGAAGTGAATCAAGGAACTCTACCGCGCGCGGCACTTTGAACCCGGCCATCCGGTCCCGGCACCAGCCGATCAGCTCTTCGGCGCTGACATCGGCGTTACGGACCACGAAAGCCTTGCCCACCTGGCCCATCCGCTCATCGGGGACACCGATGACGGCCGCCTGCGCGACGGCCGGGTGGCTGAGCAGGAAGCCCTCGATCTCGGCCGGGTAGGCGTTGAATCCACCGACGATGAACATGTCCTTTTTCCGGCCGACGATGCGCAGCCGACCGGCCTCGGTGAATTCCCCCAGATCCCCGGTGTGCAGCCACCCCTCGCCGTCGATCGCTTGGGCGGTGGCCTCCGGTTCGTCGAGGTACCCCTGCATGACTCCGTAGCCGCGGACCAGCACTTCGCCGTCGTGGGCGATGCGCACCTCGACCCCGTCGCACGGCACGCCCGCGGTGGTGGCCACATCCTCGAAGGAGTCGCCGGGCAGCGAAAGGGTGACGTTGCCGGCTTCGGTCAGGCCGTAACCCGTCATCAACGTCTGGAAGGGCAGCTCGTCGTGGATGCGCCGCACCAGCTCGACGGGAATGTCGGCGGCGCCGGTCACCCCCGCACGCAACGACGACAGCTTGGACTTGTCCCCCACCGTCAGCAACGAGTGATACAGCGTTGGCGGTCCGGGAAGCATTGTAATGTGTTCGCGTTCAATGAGATTCACGACGGTGTCGACGTCGAACACCGCGACGGGCAGCATCGTCGCACCGCGCAGGAAAGAGGTCACCAGGCCGGCCTTGAGCCCGAAGGTGTGAAAGTACGGGTTGATCTGGAGATAGCGGTCGCCCTCGCGCAGGTCCGCGAGCGTCGCCCACTCCTCGTACATGCGCAGCGTCTGGCCGTGATTCAGCATTGCGCCCTTGGGGCGCCCGGTGGTGCCCGAGGTGAAGATGATGTCCGAGGTATCGGTGCCGCGCACCGGACGCTCGAACGGTGAACCGCTGGACAGGAAGTCGGACTTCAGGTCGATGACCGGCACCCCGGCGGGGGCGGTGTAATCCTGGTTCAGAAAGCCCTTCTGGACCAGGACCGCCTTCACCTTGCTGCGGCCGATGATGTCACCGGCCTCTTCGGTCTTGAACCGGGTATTGACCGGGACGAGCACACCGCCCGCGGTGAGCAACCCGAACGCGGCGATGATCCACTCGGCCGAATTCGGTGCCCAGATCGCGACCCGGTCGCCCTTTTCGATGCCGAGGTCAGCGAAAGCGCCTGCGGCGCAACGAATTCGCTCGACGACTTCGGCGAAAGTCAAACGCAGCGGACCGTCGACGACTGCTTCCGCATCGCCGAAGCGGTCCGCTGCGCTCAAGACCATCTCCGGGATGGTCTGCCATGCCTGGTTTGGCCGGCCGGTCACACCGTGACGAGCCGACCGAGGTTGCCGCCCATGATCTTGGCCTGGTCGTCAACGGACAGGTGCGACAGCGCGTTGACGTAGTACGTCGGCTCCGCCAGGCCCTCCGGGTGCGGCCAGTCCGAGCCGTACAAGACCTGATCCACACCGACGAGGCTGATCAGGTCGTCGATGCCGTCCTCGAAGAACGGGCTGACGTGGATCCGGTTCTTGACCGTCTCGACGGGGTCGCTGGGGAAGGCCTCCGGGGCCTTCCGGAAGACCTCGGCCAGGCCGTCGAGCAGCGGGGTCATCCACTTCGAACCGGCCTCGACGATCGCGACCTTCAGCTTCGGGTGGCGGTAGAGCGCGCCGTGGATCACCCACGAGCCCACCGCATCCTGGATCGGCCGCCATTCGTTGAGAATGTTCATCGCATTCGTCTGGAACGGCAGCATTTCCTGTTCGGCGCCGTCCCACTCGGAGGTGTAGCGCGAGTAGCCGCTGTCGCTGGAGTGCATGCCGACCAGCACGTCGTGCTCGACGACCCTTTCCCAGAATGGGTCGAACTCGGGCACCGCGAACGACCGCGGGCCGCGGAAGCCGGGGACGGGAGCCGGGCGGATCAAAATGGCGCGGGCGCCGCGCTTGACCGCCCACTCCAGTTCCTCGATCGCCTTCTCCACGATCGGCAGCGTGATGACCGGCGTGGTGAAGATGCGGTTCTGGTAGTTGAAGCCCCATACCTCGTCGAGCCACTCGTTCAACGCGTGAACCAGGACGTGGATGGCGACGGGGTCGTCGCGCAGCCGCTCCTCGAGCAGGCTGGCCAGCGTCGGGAACATCAGCGTGCGGTCCAGGCCCAGCTCGTTCATCTTCTCCAGCCGCGGGCCGGGTTCGAAGAACGCCGGTATCGCGCGCATCGGCTCGCCGAACAGTTCGCGCTTGGATTTGCCGTCCGGGTTACCGAACTTGAAGTACTCCTCCCAGGCACCCGGCCGGGCGACGACCTCGAAGGTCGGGTTGGGAATGTAGTTGCTGATTTGGCCGCGGATGGCGATCTTCGTCCGCCCGTTGACCTGCACGTACTGGACATAGTCCTTGTACGCCTTGGGCAAGAACTTGGTCAGCGCTTCCGGCGGCTCGTACAGATGGTTATCCGCGTCAAAGATCGGAAACGGGACGTCTTCCCGGTGCGACAACTGCCCCATGAAATCCTCCTTCTTGATTTGTGAGAATACTATTCTCTACAGGCGCCTAACCGCAACGTGCCCCCGCCGAACCGCTGTTCGACGAGGTCAGCACGACACGTAGATCTTGTAGGTGGCGGTGGCCGGTTCCCCGGGCTTGTCGGTCTTGTAGCCGTTGGCGGTGCCGCTGACGGTGAATTTGTCGCCCGTCATGCTCATGTCGCCGGTCCCGTCGCCGCCCCGGGAGTACATCCCGGTGAAGCCGCCCACATTCTGGATGTGCACCGACTCGACCGTCGCCGGTTGCGCGCTCTCGTCGACGATGAGCTTGGCGCCGGCAAAATCGCTACCGATGTCGATGGTCCGGGTCCATTCGCGTTGACCGCACTTGACGATATGAAAATTCCGGTCGTTGCCGTTGACGGTGACGGATGCCGTGCCGGCGAGTTGGGTCGGCGGTCGCGACGTGCACGCCGCGACCAAGGTAATGGTCAGGACCGCAGTGGCGGCCGCGATGGGACTCCGCACCGAGTCACCTCAATTCTCGCCGGCGAAAGTTCTTGGGCTGCAGCGATGATGTTATTCTCGCGAAAAGAGAATGCCAATATCGGGTTCTTGCCGAGGAGCGATAACAAGAACATGGTGGACCTGGAGATCGACGACGGGTTGGCCGTGGTCACCATCGACCGCCCGCACGCGCGCAACGCCATTGGCCTGGACACCATGGACCAGCTGGAGAAGGCGCTCGACGCGGCGGCGGATGCGCAGGCGCTGGTGATCAAGGGCGCCGGGGACAAGGCCTTCGTCTCCGGCGGTGACCTCAAGGAACTGAGCGCGCTGCGGACCGAGGAGGACGCCGCGGCGATGGCCCGGCGGATGCGGTCCATCTGCGACCAGCTGGCGGACTTCCCCGCCCCCGTCATCGCCGCGCTCAACGGTCACGCGCTCGGGGGCGGCGCCGAAGTCGCGGTCGCCGCCGACATCCGGGTGGCCGCCGACGACATCAAGATCGCCTTCAACCAGGTGCAGCTGGAGATCATGCCGGCCTGGGGCGGAGCCGAGCGGCTGGCCGCGCTGGTCGGAAAGAGCAAGGCGCTGCTGTTGGCCGGTTCGGGAACCGCCCTCGGCGCGGCCGAGGCCGAGCGGATCGGCCTGGTGGACCAGGTGCTGCCCCGCGCCGTCTTCGACTCACCCGACGAAGGATGGCGAGCGGTCGCGAGGTCGCTGGCCCGCCGCCCGGCGACGGAGATAAAGCGCGTAATCCGCGGAGTTTCTCCTGATGAGGCGATAGCATCCTTTGCGCGACTATGGGTTGCCGACCCACACTGGCAGGCCGCAGAACGGGTCATGAACCGCAACACCAAACCGCGCCCGGCAGCCGGAGGAGCGTCATGACCATGAACTTGAAGACGGTGCTGGGCGTCGGCCCCGCCATCTCGTTGGCCTGTCTGTTGGCCGCGGCGGGAGTGCTGGCGGGAAGCGTGCGGGCACACGCCGATGACCCCGTCATGCATCACGTCAGGTACACCGTCACCGCGCAGAATCCGATTTACACCAGCATCTATTACCTGGACCATCAGCCGGCCAAGTTTTCCGATTACAGCCACAACCCCTATTCGTTCACGCCACACGTCGACGTCGACCTCGCCCCGGGCAAACCGTGGGGCTTCGATCTGGACATGTCGGACCCCGATCATTACGCCATGGTCGTGGCGAGCACGGGCACGGAGCCCGGCACGCCGGGGCTTCACTGTGAGCTGGCGGTAGACGGCGCCGTCGTCGTATCCAAGGACGGCCCCAAAGGCGTGCTCTGCTCGCTGCGTAACTGGTGAACCAGCCAGGTCTCCGGCACACCCTCGATCGGTTGCGGTTCGCCTTCCAGGCGGCGCAGGTAGTTTTCGACCAGCTCCACCGTCTCGGCATGGCCGGCGGACATGCCGATCGCCTGCTCGAGCACCAGAAAGCGCGAGAGGCTGCTCATCAGCACCGTCCACACCACCGGGGGGATGTCGATGTCCTGGCCCTCGTCTTGAATCCTGGAGCCGTAGCGCTCCAGCGCCGTCGCCACCGCTTGGCGCTGTTCTTCGCGGAAACGCTCTGCGTAATAAGCGATTTCGGCCCGCATGTCCTTGCGGTGGTTGGCCAGCGCCATGAATTCCATGGAAATCCGGGTGAAGGCGGGGTCGGTGCCGAATCGCCACAGCGCCCACAGCGGCTGTGGCAACTTCAGCATTTGCGCGTGCGCCTCAAGGGCCTCTTCGGCCCGGCGGCGGAACACCTCGAGGAACAGCTCTTCCATGGTGCGGAAGTAGTAGTGCACCAGCTGGGGTTTCAATCCCGCCCGGCCCGCCAGCCGGCGCGACGTCACCGCGGCATACCCCTCTTCGAGCATCAGCTGCTCGGCAGCATCGAGCAACAGACCACGGTTTTTCGCGTCCGGCGCCCCGATCCTGCGGGCCGATGTCATGTCCCTGCTCCGTACTGTGTGCCATCCCGTGCCGACCACACGGATCGTATCGTGGCGCGGCGTTGCGATCTTGACCCTGACATTACCGCCATGCTAAGCAGGTGCTCAGCATATTTTCGATCTCGTAATCACGCGGCGATACCGCTTGCCCCGGTACACCACCGGTTAACCCAGCCCAGGGGGACGCACTGAAGATGAGCAACTTCGAGACGATTGACTTCTTCACCGATCCGACTTTGGTCCCGGATCCGCATCCGTACTTCGACTACCTGCGGAGCCAAAACCCCGTGCTGCGGCTGCCGCACTACGGCGTCGTCGCCGTCACCGGCTATGACGAGGCCTGCGAGATCTACAAGGACCCCGACACCTTCTCCAACATCGTCGCGCTCGGGGGGCCGTTCCCGCCGCTGCCCTTCACGCCCGAAGGCGACGACATCAGCGCCCAGATCGATGCGCACCGCAGCTCCTTCCCGATGAACGAGCACATGGTCACGATGGACCCGCCGGATCACACCAAGGCCCGGTCGGTGCTCGCCAAGCTGCTGACCCCGAGCCGGCTCAAGCAGAACGAGGAGTTCATGTGGCGCCTCGCCGACCGTCAGCTCGACGAGTTCCTCGGCATCGGTGAGTGCGAGTTCATCGCCGAATACTCCAAGCCGTTCGCCACTTTGGTGATCGCCGACCTGCTCGGGGTGCCGGAGGAAGACCACAAGGAGTTCCGCACCGTCCTGGGCGCCGACCGGCCGGGCGCGCGGGTGGGCGCGCTGGACCACGAATCGGTGGGCATCAACCCCCTCGAGTGGCTCGACGACAAGTTCTGTCACTACATCGAGGATCGGCGCCGTGAGCCGCGCGGCGACGTGCTGACCTTCCTGGCCGAAGCGAAGTACCCGGACGGGTCGACGCCCCCGGTGATAGAGGTGGTCCGCTCGGCGACCTTCCTCTTCGCCGCGGGGCAGGAAACCACGGCCAAGCTGCTCAGCGCCGCCCTGCAGGTGCTCGGTGACCGGCCCGACATCCAGCAACAGTTGCGGGATGACCGCAGCCTGATTCCCGGGTTCATCGAGGAGTCGCTGCGCATGGACAGCCCGGTGAAGAGCGACTCACGCCTGGCCCGCAAGGCCACCAGCATCGGCGGTGTCGACATCCCCGCCGGCACCGTGGTCATGATCCTGCCGGGCGCCGCCAACCGCGACCCGCGCCGATTCGACAACCCGCACGAATTCGACCTGCGCCGCAAGAACGTTCGCGAACACATGGCGTTCGCCCGCGGTGTGCACTCGTGTCCCGGCGGTCCGCTCGCCCGCGTCGAGGGCCGTGTCTCGATCGAGCGGATCCTGGACCGCATGCCGCACATCGAAATCAACGAAGCCCATCACGGGCCGGCCACCGAGCGCCGCTACAGCTACGAGCCGACGTACATCCTGCGGGGCCTCAGCGAACTGCACCTGACGTTCACCACCGCCGACGCGGTCGCGCCGGTCGCCTAGGGGTTCGACGCTCGCGAGCGCTACCGGACCTGCAGTCCCACGAAGTAACTGCCGAGCAAGACCACCGCGATCAGCACCACCCACGCGTCGGTGAGTCGGCACAGCAGGACCGGGGCGTCTCGCACCTCCATGAACTCGCGAAAGATGATGCGCACCTTGACCAGTGCGATGACGATGACGCTCGACGTGACCACGGCGCTGGACTTCAGCAATCCGCCGGCGGAGTGGTCGATCCCCAGATAGGCCAGCGTCAACGCGGCCAGGATCACCCAGACCAACAACAGCCTCTTGTTGAGTTTCACTGGGCTCACCTCACCACGTAGAGCAGCGCAAAGATCAGCACCCACAGGAAATCGATGGTGTGCCAATAGGTTGCGCAGGTTTCGACAAGGTTTTGGTCCCGCCGCGCCGGGCTCAGAAGTTGGTAGACGATGACGCCGAGCACGACGAAGCCGATCAGCAGGTGCACGAAGTGGATGCCGGTGAGGAAGAAATAGAACATGAAGAAGTCGTTGCTGTCGATGCCGTTTCCGGCGTGGACCAGTCGCGCCCACTCGAGCACCTTGAACGACAGGAAGACTGCGCCGAATGCGGCCGTGATGAAGACATCCCGGAGCGCCGGCCGGTAGGCGCCGGCGCGCGCCGACTGCACACACCGCGCCACCGACCATGAGCTGAGCAACAACACCAATGTGTTCAAGACCCCGACGCGCAGGTCGAGCTGAGCCTGTGAATGCAGGAACAGCTCGGGGTTGCGGCCGCGGGAGAACAGGTAGAAGCCGAAATACGCGGTGAACACCAGGGTTTCGAACAGGACGAACGCCCACATGTCGGGCTGGCCCGGCACAGCCCTCGCGCGCGCCGGCTTGCCGGCCAGGCCGGTCACTGCGCCACCGGACCCTTGGCCGGCAGGTCCGGCAGCACGCCGGTCCCGAAGTCTTCGCGGCGGATCATCTGGAACAGCATGACGATGAACGTGACCTGGTAGATGCCGAACACCACCATATCGAGCCACCACGCGATCTCGCCATCCCACGCGAACACGCCGCGCCGGAAGATCCAGCACGGCGCCACGACCACCTCGGTCAGCGCGTTGCACAGGTTGAGATAGCCGAACCACTTGGGAAATACCCGATTCTTGTCGAGCAGGATCGCCACCATCCAGATGAGCGAGCCGATCAGAAACACCCCCATCGTTCCGTCAAAAGACAGGAACGCGAAGTCATACAGCCAGCCGATCACCCGGGGATCGCGGTCCGGTCGCAGCGTGCCGACGATCAGCGCGATGTTGAGCAGCAGCATGCCGGGTACCGCGCTGAGCGAGTAGATGAGCAGATACGAGTAAGCGAACGCCCGGCTGACCGACATGCGCCGCATCGAATAGGCGATGAGGGCGTTGTTGACCGCGATCATGCCGCTGATGGCGAAGATGACGCCGAAGCCGACGGGTATGCCGAGGCGACGTTCGGCGAACCAGTGGACCTGTGTCGCGAGATCCCAGGTGGGTTCCGGCGGCGGCTGGACCTGCGCCACGATGAAGAACATGGGGAAGAAGAGGCCGTAGAACACCATGAGCACCCCCCACGCCAGCCACAGCTCTCGCTTGGGGTCGCGGCGCAGGTGCCAGCCGATCCGGTGATGCAGCGGGCCCGCGGGCGGCGTGGCCGGGGACGGCGGCGGTGTGATCACCGCGCTCATGCGGTAGCCAATTCCGTTGGGCAATCACGGCTTTCGGCCCGCTCGCGATAAACGGCTCGACCCAGGACAACACCCATCACGATGATCCACAGGGCAATGGCGGCGTTTTTCACCCAGAACGAGAGCAAGCCGTCCCACGCCAGCGGGCCGGTCAACGCCACGCCGACGAAGGACGCCGGCGTCAGCGCGGCCGCCACCAGCAGGTTGAAGTGGGCCACCCAGCGGTTGAACACCGGGCGCGACTTGTCATCGAAATAGATTGCCAGGGCCAGGATTACGCACTGCCCGATGAAGAACGGGACCAGAATGGTGAAGGTGATCCAGCCGAGATCGTTGAGCAGCTGGGTCAACTCGGGGCTGCGCTCCGGTCGAAAGGCGGCCAGCAGCCAGCAGACGTTGGCAACGAGAAACAACGTCGGACCACCGGCCGCGCACCCGAGCATCGCGTAGGAAAAGATCGGCGTCCGATGCGCCATGCGGCGAATCTGCAGCACGATCAGGGCCAGGATCGGCACGAGGCACACGCCGAACCAATTGAACAGGATCATGCTGGAACGGATCTGGGGGATATGCGCCGGATCGCGGTAGAACGCGGCCACCTGTTCGGCCGGCATGGTGGGTGACATCGGCGGGTTGAACCCTGGAAACAGGAAGAAGGACGCGATCCACAGGATCAGCGCCGCGGGCAATGTCCAGAGCAGAATCAGCTCGCCATCGGTCCGCCGCGCGGCGGTTCGCACCGATTGGCTACCGCCCCCGTCGTTTCCGCCGACGTCGGACATCGGCACTCCTTCCCCGCACGAAATCGCCGCCGAAACCCGGCTGTGAGCGAAGCTAGCCGATCGGCTAGCCAGGGTCAATAGCGTCGTCTAGTCTCGGTGCGTGGGAACAGCGCGGCAGCCGGACACCGGTGAGCAATTCTGGCTCATCGAGCACAGTCCTGCCCGGACACGGGTACTCGATGCCGCGCTGGATCTGATCGCCAACCACGGCGTCAGCGGTACGTCATTGCAGATGATCGCCGACGCCGTCGGTATCACGAAAGCTGCTGTCTACCACCAATTCCGGACCAAAGAGCAGATCGTGATCGCCGTGACCGAGCGCGAACTCGGCCGGCTCGAGCCCGCGCTGGAGGCGGCCGAAGCGTACGACGACGGGCCCCAGGCGCGAGATGCGTTGCTGGTGGGCGTGATCGAGATGGCCGTTCGGGACCGCCGACTGGTGCGCACGCTGCAATTCGATCCCGTCGTCGTCCGGCTGCTGGCCGAGCACAAGCCGTTTCAACATTTCATGGACCGTCTGTATCGGGTGCTGCTGAG